>CAMCJW010000088.1 GCA_945875195.1 Chitinophaga pinensis
TATGAATTCAGAATTATGAATTATTTGCATTTTCATATTAATTGATTACTATTGCACATACAATCAACTCCCCCCAAGGATTTATCGGTAATTAAAAAACAAACCAAATTCCGGTTGATTGATTTATTTAAATCATTTACATGCACGATCTTACTTCGTTAACATCTATGCTCGTTTCAGAGCTCAAAGAAATTGCAAAAAATCACAGTGTCAACACAACTGGATTAGACAAACAAGGACTTATTTCGGCCATTATTGAAAACCAATCATCGGGCAACTCTGCTCCTGCAGAACAAGATGTTTCAGCAATAAAGAAAAGAGGTCGACCAAGGGTTACCAAAGGCACCATTATTGATGAACCAATTGTTCATGGTAAGGCAAAAGAAAAAATTATTCAAAAGGTAATGGCATTGGCACCAATTGCTGAAACCAATGTGCCGGTTACAGAAAACAACGCACCTATCGTTGAAGAAATAAAAATAGTAGAACCCATTATCCAAAACCCTTCTTTTGAAGCACCGATAGTTGTTTTGAACCCTGTTGCTCCAAGCAGCAATGAAGGAGCACCGGCTGAAAAACCTGTTGTTACAACAAATCCAAATCCTAACCAAAATCCTAATCAGGAAAGGAAAGACAAATGGCGCAATGAAAGAAATGACCGCAATGAAAATAGAGGTGAACAAAGGCCTCAAGATAGAAACGAAAATAACCGCAATCAGCAAAACCAACAACCAAGACCACCAAGGCCAGAGAATGGGAATAACAACCAAGATCGTCAGCCAGAAAGAAGCTCTTACCAAGAACTAGAAGCCTTAGTAAGTTCGGAAGGCGTGCTAGAAATGATGGCCGATGGTTATGGCTTCTTGCGTTCATCTGATTATAATTATATGCCTTCACCGGATGATATTTATGTATCACCATCTCAAATAAAACTATTTGGATTAAAAACGGGCGATACTACTTTTGGAACGGTTCGTCCGCCAAAAGAAGGTGAAAAATATTTTGCATTGGTTAAGGTAGAATCTATCAATGGAAGAATACCATCGGAGGTGCGCGACCGTGTTGCCTTTGAACATTTGACACCATTATTTCCTGATGAAAAACTAAGACTAGCAGACAATTCGGCTAATTATTCAACCAGAATTATAGACCTTTTGGCTCCTATTGGTAAAGGTCAGCGTGGCTTAATTGTGGCACAACCTAAAACGGGTAAAACCATTTTATTGAAAGACATTGCCAACGCTATTGCTAAAAATCATCCTGAAGTATATTTATTGATTTTATTGATTGATGAAAGACCAGAGGAGGTAACAGATATGCAGCGCAGTGTGCGCGCAGAAGTAGTAGCTTCTACCTTTGATGAACCAGCAGAAAAGCATGTAAAATTAGCCAACATTGTTTTAGAAAAAGCAAAACGTTTGGTAGAGTGTGGTCATGATGTGGTGATATTACTTGATTCAATTACACGTATGGCCAGAGCATTTAATACTGCACAGCCAGCCTCTGGAAAAATACTTTCTGGTGGTGTTGATGCCAATGCATTACACAAACCAAAAAGGTTCTTTGGTGCAGCCCGTAAAATTGAAGATGGTGGTTCATTAACCATCATTGCAACTGCCCTTACAGAAACTGGTTCAAAAATGGATGAGGTTATTTTTGAAGAATTTAAAGGAACAGGTAATATGGAATTGCAATTGGATAGAAAACTAGCCAACAAACGCATTTTCCCTGCAATAGATATTGTTTCATCAAGCACCAGAAGAGATGACTTATTACTCGAAAAAACCGCCTTACAGCGTATTTGGGTGCTCAGAAATCATTTGGCTGATATGAACCCTGAAGAGGCCATGGATGTAATGTTAAAGAACATGCGCTCTACAAAGAACAACGAAGAGTTTTTGGCCTCGATGAATGGATAGGGAGGAAGACTTGGAGAAGGGGTGAGAAAATATGAGACATAAAAAAAGTGGGCTAGCCCACTTTTTTTATGTCTCAAATATAATTTGATTTCATCTTCTCCACATCTCCCATTCAAAAATAATTTCGTTTCCATCCCGCGTGAGGGCGAAATATTTTTCGCCCCTACAATAAATTTTTCACCAAAACCAACAAAGGAATGCGGGTGTGAAAAGCCATGTGTTTGCTGAGGCTTTTGTGGAATAACCTATCGAAGAAATTGCGGTTGTGCTTGGCCATTACAAGCAAATCTACTTTGTTTTCTTCTACATAATGATTGATACTTTCAATCACGTCACCTTTTTCTAATTCCACAAAACGGATGTTTGGATAAGAAATTTTACCCTTGTTTTTGGTGAAGAAATTATTCTCCGCATTGAAGTAATGATCGGCATCAGATTTTACATGCAAAATATCTAGTGGACAATCAAATTGTTCTGCAAAATAAATCAAGCGCATCAGGGATGGGAACTCTGGTTCATTGTAATCTGTGGCATAAACAATTTTAGAAAATTCTTTATAAACAGCATCTTTGGGAATTACCATAACTGGCACATAGGTTTTTGCTACTACAGAGGCTGCATTGGTGCCAAATAAAATTTCTGCTGAACCAGATGAACCAGTTGTGCCCAACACAATTAAATCTGCCTCTTGTTTTTGAGAAAAATCACAAATTTCTTCTGCCACAAAACCATACTTGCTGTGCACAGAATAGTCAACGCCACAATCCTTTAAAACCTCTTGTTCTAATTTGTTAAATAAAAAGGTCGTTTGATCTTCAATTTCCTTAACAAGCAATTGGTAAGTTTCTGCTGGCATAGTTGAGTCGACCATTGCCACTTGGTTAATGTGTAATACACTAATGCTAGCCTTTAATTTATGAGCTAAAGCAATGGCATGAAGCAAGGCTTGTTTAGCCGGCTGTGAAAAATCAGTTGGGATAACAATTTTTGAAATCATAATAGTATTGGTTTAATATATAATTCTGGTAAATAAAAATTTGAGGAAAATTAAGCTTCCTAAAACCTTAAATCAAAATTACCAAACCATTGTTAATTTAAAAATGATAATTCGCATATATTTCAATCAAATAATTGGGTTTGTTGCAAAAATTTCGTTTTTGACCTTGAAAATTTCTAATAAAAACCTATAATGCGCTTAGTAAAATTAACTTAATTCCTTTATTTCATATGAATTCAGACAATGTAAAAACAAACTGGGGCCAGTTCATTCCTTTGGTAATTGTATTTTTTTTCTGGGGGTTTGTTGCCGCAAGTAACGACATATTGATACCCGTTTTCAAAGAAACATTTAAACTATCTCAAGGTGAAAGCCAATTGGTTTCTTTGGCATTTTATATTGCTTACACCGTTGGGTCATTAATCTACATGGGAATTTCAATGCTGATAAAACAGGATTTGGTAAACAAGGTTGGATATAAAAATGGCCTGGCACTTGGTTTAACCATATCTGCCCTTGGAACATTGCTTTTTTATCCAGCTGCAAATTTGGGGTCTTTCCCGCTTATGCTTTCTGGCTTGTTTACTGTAGCGCTTGGATTTTCATTGCAACAAACTGTTGCCAATCCGCTGGCTATAGCCTTAGGTCCTATTGAAACAGGTTCTCAACGCTTAACTTTAGCTGGCGGGATTAATAATCTTGGAACCACCATTGGACCGTTAATTGTTAGTTTTGCAATATTTGGTTCAGCAAATTCAAGCGATACTATTATGAGTATTGAAAGTGTTAAAATACCTTATTTGGTATTAGGTTTCGCCTTCCTTTTGGTTGCCATATTATTGAAATTTTCATCCTTACCAGACAAGCCTCAGACCATGGAAGTAGAATCAAATGAAATAGGATCAACTAGAAATTCTGCTCTTAATTATCCTCAATTAATTTTAGGCATGATAGCCATTTTTGTTTATGTAGGAGTTGAAGTGTCAACAGCCAGTAACTTGCCTGCCTATATGGAAAAAAACCTAGGGTTTCTTACCAAAGATATTGCTCCATATATTTCTTTGTATTGGGCTAGTTTAATGATTGGCAGATGGACTGGGGCTGTAGAAGCCTTCACAGACAATATGAGCACTCAAAAAATATTGAGATTCATTGCTCCGTATATTGCCTTTGCTGTTTTCTTATTCGTGAATGCAATAGCCAATCATGATTTAAGTCCATTTTATATTTACGGATTTATTATCTTGGTTTTAATTGCAGCTGATATTGCAAGCAAAGGAAATCCTGCACGCATGCTTCTTATATTTTCATCTTTAGGCATTTCAGCTCTAATTGTGGGAATGTTAACTACTGGTATGACTAGTGTTTATGCCTTTACCAGTGTTGGTTTATTTTGCAGCACACTTTGGCCTTGTATTTTCACTTTAGCCATAAGTGGATTGGGAAAACACACCAGTCAAGGAAGTAGTTTTTTAATCATGATGATCATGGGAGGTGGTATTATCAGTTGGCTACAGGGATTTGTGGCAGATGAAATGAACAATATCCAATATAGCTATATTGTGGGTGTATTTTGCTTCGCTTATTTAGCCTTTTATGCATGGAAAGTTAGCGGAATTCTTAAAAGCCAAGGAATTAATTTTGACAAAAAATTGAGCGGCGGACACTAAATAAACCTCCCGAAATAAACCAAAAGAAGCGCAGGAAAATTATTTTTCGTGCGTTTCTTTTATTTAAATACTTCCAAAGCGGGTAACGCCCTCGCGTTAAAGTTCCATAAAGCTTGATTCTCATACGGCGAGCCCTCTTTTGAAGTGCTACCTTTAAAAGAAATCCATTCGCCTCCCCAATAACAGAAACCTTGGCCGTTTGTTGCGTTGCTTGTTACTTGACGTATTTTATTTAAAAATTCTTTTTGACCCAAACTTGTTGCAGGATAATTTGGTATTAATTGATTGCTATCACCCAATATGTTGTTGGTCCAATCATTCCATGCTAAAGTAAATGGATAAGATGTTTCGGCAATGATTACCGGCTTGCCCGTTAGTTTTGCCACATGGGATAATTGCAATTGCAAACTATCTAAATTCTTGCCATGCCACATGGGATAATAAGATAAGCCAATGATATCTACATTTACCGAACCAATAAAATTGAGGTAATTTATCACATCTTTATAACCTGCATATTGCAAAATAATTTTGGTAGAAGAATCAACCTTGTTTACAGCATCAATACCAATATTCATGAGTTCTAAAAACTGTGTTCTATTGCTAGCATTTCCTTCTGGCCATAAAAAACCATTGTTCACCTCATTGCCAATTTGAATATAATCTGGATGTATTTCCTGCACAATTAATTGGGTATAATTAAATACACTGTCTTTTAAAATAACATACGGTAAATCTTTCCAAACTGCAGGCTTTGCTTGCGCGCCAGGATCGGCCCAAGTATCTGAATAATGTACCGTGAGCCAAACCTTTAAACCAATTTGTTTTATTTCGTTGCTAAGCTGTTTCACTTCTTCTAAACCAGAAAATCCACCTGCAGGGTCTTTCCATAGTCTCAAGCGAATGGTATTAACACCTGCATTTTTAAGGGTAAGCAACATGTCCTCCTTAACCCCATTTTCATTATAAACAGAAATTCCAGATGCCCGTAATTGTGGCAACATCGACAAATCAAAACCCTTAACAAAAGGGTTTGGTTCAGGCAGAATTATTTGTTTTTTTGAATCTTTTTTGCAGGCAAATAAAAAAAACAAAAGGCCAATTAAACAAAAATTAATCCACTTCATTGTACTAAATCTTATACCTAAAACCACCATAAAACATCCTACCAAAAACAGGGCCCCATGTCATACTAGCATCAAAATAAGTTCCAAAAGGAGTTGCTCCATCTAAGATGGCATTGGGTTGCTGGAAGTTAAAAATATTCTCACAACCAACATATACATCAATCCTTTTCTTGAAGCTTTTACTCACTTGAGCATTAATCATGGTAAAAGGATCAGACTGGTTATTTAACCTCATTGGTTCAGGGTTACCTTGTGTAGATGGAATACGTTTTTGCCCAACCCAGTTGGCTGTTAAATCAAAATTCCATTTGCTTTTTGTGGTGTAAGATAAATTAACAAACCACCTATTTTGAGCAATCATTGGAACTGATAATAAGGCTTGGTTGTATTGTGTTTTCACATCAAGCCAACGGTAGGCAAACCTTACATCAAACCTGCGAATTGGTTGGTAATCGATTTGAAGCTGTAAACTCCTGCTATATGAAGCACCATTCAATTGATAAAACAGAACTTGCTGTGCGTTTGCATCTCTATCTACTACAACTTGCTTATCAAAAACAGTATAATAATAATCAATTCCAAATGAACCTTTTTGGTAATTCAATTTGAATTCATGGTTTACATTTACACCAAAATTCCAAGCCTCCTCTGCACTAAATCCATAAGCCGTCTTCGGCAAAAATGAATTGGTAAAATTCCAAGTCCGCGCACTAATGAGTGTGCCCATATTTTCACTAATGACATTTGAAGTACGCCAGCCCTTTCCCGCCACTGCCCTAAATACAGTGGTAGCCAAGGGTGCATAACGCAAATGAAGTCGAGGTATAAATTTCCAATCAAAATAATTGTGGTAATCTATTCTTGCCCCAGCAACCAAAGTAAATATTGCTAAGTAAGAATAAGTGTATTCTGTAAAGGCTCCACTTACCTGTTCATTTCTATTAAAAACATAAGACTGTTTGTTGAATAATTTTTCGTCGACAATATCTGTTTGGTTGCTAAAACCTGCACGAATTCTATGGTTTGTGTTACCTATAATATCTTGATAAATTAAATTTGCGTAATAACTTGTTTGTTCACCTTTATATAAATTATTCCCAAAATAATTATCATATTTTTGGTTGGAGGCACTCGCCTGGAATCCAATACTGCGGTATTTAAATCGAGGGAAAACATAACCTAATTTCATAAAACCACTCAGCCTTTCTGCATCAATTTTTGTTCCGTAAACAGTATTGTTGGCAGTGTCTTGCATACTTTCTTTAAAGTTAACTTGGCCGCCAATTTTATTGTCTTTTACGTATTGAACCGAGGCATGGAATACCAATCCTGTTTTGTTATCTATAAACATGCGGTACAAAATATTTGCCTGTTCACCTAATGGATTATCCAAATAGCCATCCTTGTTTTGGTCCATTCGCAATGAGTAGGTACTGCCATGTAAAAAGAGCGCATGCGAAAACTTTTTAGTAGGCTGAAATGCCAATACCAAGTTGGTTTCGTACCTTCCACCTTGGCTTGCATAAGCATTCAAATATACTTTCTCTTTAACCACAGGTTTGTGTAACTCTACATTAATTTGACCCGAAATACTTTCGAATCCATTTACCACAGAGCCCATTCCTTTGCTTACTTGGATTGAATTAACCCAAGTGCCTGGAATATAGTTTAAGCCAAAATTTGTTGCAATGCCTCTAATTCCGGGCATTTGCTCCATGCTCATTTGGGTGTATTGGCCAGCAAGACCAAGCATTTGAATTTGTTTTGAACCAGTAATGGCATCACTGTAGGCAACATCCACGCTTGGGTTTGTTTCAAAGCTTTCGGATAAATTGCAACAAGCTGCCTTGAACAATTCCTTTTCATTCATGATGGTTGTTTTCCATGGATCAATAAATGAAACTTCCGAAGACTTACGCTCGTATGAAATAACTGCATCTGCGAAATTTCTTTTACTAATCATCAATACCTTTAAATAATTACCGCCATTTACGGTAATGGTATCGTTTTTAAAACCCAAAGCCTGCACTACCAGTTGATTGCTTTTGATATCAATGGGAATATGAAATACGCCATTGCTATCAGTACTTACAGCGCGGATATTACCAATCCAATGAACAATAGCACCAGCTATGGGTTCAATGCCGCCCTTTTGCGTAGTTTCAACAACTACACCATTAAGCACAATAGCATTTTGGGCACTTAATTTCATGAATGAAATCATGCCCAACAAAAAAACAAGGAATACCTTCATTAATCGTGGTGCGTATTGGGCTTTTCGCGGTACAAACAACAATCAGGCAATTTGCTGTAAACCTCATCTGGAGCCTTTTTTGTTTCGGTATCGTGGCCACTTGCTGCTAGGGCATCTTGCACTTTATCGACTGTTATTTTATTTGGATTATAAATAAGCGTCATCATTTTAGTATCCACATCCCATTCCGCCGACTTAACGCCTTTTAAATCGCAAGCATCAGTGATGCGACTTTGGCATTGTGGGCAATTGCCATAAACTTTGAATGTTACTTTTTCGGTTTTACTTTTTTGTGCACTTGCACTTAAGGTGAATAGCATTACACCCATTAGGAAGAATATTTTTTGAATGTTTTTCATTTCGTTTTTTTTATACTTTAAAATTTGGTTCAAAAAGCAGTCAAATGTAAATTGAGGCTTTTTGAAAATAATAAAAAATGAATTGCCATATCTAAGCAAAATCATCAGCTTCAGCTTCAGCACAATCATAATTATCTGGGAAGATTTAACTCCTAAACAAACTCATGCGCATTAATTCGTTGCCACAAAAATGGGTATATAATGGCATCCAAATCACTACCAGGTGCTAGATAAATGTCATTAATTTTTGTGTCTGTTTGAATAACTTAATACAAAGTTAACCCTTTTATCTACCAAATAATCAAGGAAATATTTTTTCCCCGAGGAAAATCACTTACATTTGCAGTCCTTTTTTAGACAAACATGCAGAATATCAGAAATATAGCTATTATAGCCCACGTTGACCATGGTAAGACTACTTTGGTTGACAAAATCATTCACCAAACTTCACTTTTTCGTGAAAACCAAGACAAAGGCGACTTAATCCTTGATAACAACGACCTTGAGCGTGAAAGAGGTATCACTATTTTGGCTAAAAATATCTCAGTAAATTACAAAGGCACCAAAATCAATATCATCGATACGCCTGGTCACAGTGACTTTGGTGGCGAAGTTGAACGTGTATTGAATATGGCTGATGGGGTATTATTATTGGTTGATGCATTTGAAGGTCCAATGCCACAAACACGTTTTGTATTGCAAAAAGCTTTGGCTTTGGGTAAAAAACCAATTGTGGTAATTAACAAAGTAGACAAGCCTAATTGCCGCCCAGATGAGGTGCATGATGCAGTATTTGATTTGTTTTTTAACCTTGAAGCAACAGAAGAGCAATTGGATTTTCATACCATGTATGGCAGTTCTAAAATGGGTTGGATGGGCAGAGATTGGAAAAACCCTACAAGCGATTTTACAGAATTATTAGAAGATATTATCACTCAAATACCTGCGCCAGTTGTACCTGAAGGAAATTTGCAAATGCAAATCACTTCTTTGGATTACTCTTCATTTACTGGTCGTATTGCCATTGGTAGAATTTTACGTGGCAATATTAAAGTAAACCAACCTGTTAGTATTGTAAAACGTGATGGTTCGATCCAAAAATCTCGTATCAAAGAATTGTATACTTTTGAAGGTCTTGGAAAAATGAAAGTGGAAGAGGCTCTTGGTGGTGATATTTGTGCCGTTATGGGTATAGATGGTTTTGAGATTGGTGATACCATTGCCGATTTTGAAAATCCTGAAGGTTTAATCCCAATTAAGATTGACGAACCTACCATGAATATGTTGTTTTGTATCAACAACTCGCCATTCTTTGGTAAAGAGGGTAAGTTTGTTACCTCACGCCATTTACGTGATCGTTTGTTTAAAGAACTTGAAAAGAATTTGGCCTTACGTGTAGAAGAAACAGATGCAGCAGATTCCTATTTGGTATTTGGAAGAGGTATTCTTCACTTATCCATTTTAATTGAAACCATGCGCCGCGAAGGCTATGAATTGCAGGTTGGTCAGCCTCAAGTTATTGTTAAAGAAATTGATGGCAAAAAATGTGAA
>CAMCJW010000089.1 GCA_945875195.1 Chitinophaga pinensis
ATGCTGTTGATTGGTTATGTCGCCAATTAAAATAATAGCTCCAGGGCGCGCGTGTTTTATTAAATTAGTTATAACTTTTTTACCTTCTTCATAGCTTTCAAAATATTGAAACGAAAAGTAAAGCAATACCTTATCGAAGCTTTGGTTCAGACTAAATTCATTTGCATTCTCGCAAATAAATTGTATTTGATTTGAACCAAATTGCTTTGCGTTATCAATAAGCTTTTCTGAAAAATCCACAGCCACTATCTCATCGCAATAAGGAAGTAATAGTTTAGTTAATGCGCCATTTCCGCAACAAATATCTAACAGCTTATCCTCTTTTTTTATCTCAAGTTGAACCGAAATCTTGGTCGCAATTTTAGCCAATAAATCTTCCTTCATTGGTTCATCCTTAAGCACCCGCGCAACCTGCTCCTGCGCCGAGTTGTTTATGCCCTTGTCATTCCAAAATTGCTGCCAATTCATTTTGCTAAGATAGTGAAAAGGATGATGTGGAGAAGGGATGATATGGAAAATGGGAGATGGGGAGAAAGGGAGAAGGAGAGAAAGGGAGATGTGAAGAAGGGGAGAAGAAGTCCGGGTGAAAGAAATACGTAGGGACAAGTCGCGACTTGTCCTTGGGAATTTGAATGAATAAAAGGATATTATTTTATGGGCAATTTCCCCGTGGAATTGAGTTGGCGGGAGGACAGGTCGCGACCTGTCCGTACATTAGCATTTTGCCCGGGTGGCTGAGAATTAAGCGTGGTGGTAAGGTTCGCCTTTGATGATGGTGAAGGCACGGTACAATTGTTCCCCGAATATTAATGGTACTAATTGGTGCGAAAAGGTGAAGGATGAAATCGATAACTGAGAGTTTGCCCTACTATAAATGCGCTCGTCAAAGCCATAGGCTCCCCCAATTATAAATATCAAATGCTGGGTTTTTAATTGCATTTGAGTAAGGTAATTTGCAAAATTCTCGCTGCTATAAGTCTTGCCTTTTTCATCTAATAATACTACATAATCTGTTGCCTGTAATTTTTTTAAAATGGCATCTGCCTCTACTTTTTTTATTTGGTCAATATCTTTACTCTTGCTATTTACAATCAATAATTCATCCGTAAATTTTACATAGTGCTGCAAGCGTTTGGCATATTCATCATAACCACTTTGTGCAAACGGGAGGTGCAGTTTTCCAAGCCTTATGAGCGTAATTTTCATGGGGCGAATATAAGGGAAATTTGCGGTGAGGCGAATTCTGAGGATGGTCGCAGGTCGCACCATCGATCCCCCAACCTAAAGGATGAGGTTGGTCTAATCCCCTAACTGATAGATGAAGACGCCCTCTCTACCAACCCCAACCTTCAGGTTGGGGATACTTGCGGTGAGGCGAATTCTGAGGATGGTCGCAGGTCGCACCATCGATCCCCCAAACTAAAGGTTGGGGCTTGTCTAATCAACCACCATCATCAAACCTTTCAAATATTCTCCTTCGGGATGGTAGATATTTATCGGGTGATCTTCGGGTTGGGAGAGTTGTTTGAGGATACGAACATTGCGTTTACTTTCTGCGGCAGCTGAGAAAACTATTTTTCGAAATAAATCTTTATCTATGTGTTGACTGCATGAAAAAGTGAAAATTATTCCACCGGGTCTTATCTTTTGAAATCCCAAAGCATTTAAGTTTTTATAACCACGCGAAGCATTGTCTACTGATCTTGCATTCTTTGCAAATGCTGGTGGGTCTAAAATAATAATATCATAGGTATTGGCATCAATGCGTTTGAGGTAATCAAAACAATCTTCAGTGAAACTTGCATGTTTGGCTTCTTTTTCAATGAGCGCTACATTGGCATCGCAAAGTGCAATTGCATCTTTAGAACTGTCTACAGAATGAACCAATCTTGCGCCTGCTTGTAAGGCATATAAACTAAATCCACCACTGTAACTAAACGTGTTTAATACTTGTTTGTTTTTGGCCCAATCTCCTAATATCTTTCGGTTTTCTCGCTGATCCAAAAAGAAACCGGTTTTTTGTCCGCTCTCTACATTCACCGAAAAGGGTACACCATGTTCCATCACAATAATTGGCATGGGATGTATCTCTCCAATCCACCTACTAGCTTGCTCAACTTGCTCTAATAATTGAGTATTTTGTTTTGTTTTCAAGTATATATGTTTGAAGCCTAGTTGGTTCAAACCGGTATATATAATACTTGATATATTTTCCATTCCTTTTACCAATAATTGCACAACTGCAATTGGCCCATAAACATCTACAATAATCCCTGGAAAAAAATCTCCTTCTGCGTGGAGTAACCTGTAGCAGTTCGTTTCGGCGTCATTGAATAAGGCTTTTCGTAATTGAAATGCATTTTTTAATTTCTTATGCCAATAGGCCTCATCTATTCTAACATATTCATCATTGAATTCAAAAACCCTGCACGTGATTTGGCTATTTGGCGAAAAAAAACCGTATCCTAATAGCTCATTGTGGTTGGTTCGAACCTCTACAATTTCTCCATTTTCAGCCAATGGTAAATCTTTTACAGCGCCACTAAATACCCATGGATGTCTGCCAATCAAACTTCGTTCGCGACTACTTTTTAATATGATTTTCTTATAGTTCATTGTGGGCAAAGATAGGGGAAAAGTGGCAGGTTGCAAGGATAGGTGGAGTTTGTAAGTAATGTTAAGAGTTATAAGTTATGAATTAAGAGTTATGAATTAAGAGTTATGAATTAAGAGTTAGGAATTATTTTCTGAATGTGTTTGGGGTTATGGATTCCAGGTAGAAGCCATCTGCTGGTTTGTTTCCTAACGCCCTTAAACGGTAATGAAAGTTTTGTTCTAAGAATTGCCTATGACTTAAACTTACAGCAGGAATAGGTGCATCCCAAGCATAAGTCCTGTCAGAATAATAATGAAAGGTAATGGAGTCTACTTTAAAGGTTTCTAGATTACCAGTTTTATAATTGGTATATGGTTTTACTAAAAAATCAGAGGTAAAACCACCCATTTGCGTGATGGATTTATTCCTTGAATCCGACTTAAATAAACTTAGTGGAACAAAGGCCATAAAACAGTAAATTACTACAATCATTGTTATGAACCCAATGTTGCGCATACTATTTTCGTAATTGGCTTGTTGGGGTGGGAGATTAAAATATTTCGACCATCCATATGCGTTACATGCAAGCAGAGTTATTGCAGTTGGTAGCATTAAGCGGTACTGACTTAAAATTGAATATTCAAGGAAAGTAAACACTAGTAAGAGTATAGTGAATATTCTTTCTTCCCAGGTTTTTAAATAAAACAATAAAATAAAGCCCAGAAAAAAATTCAAAACAATTAGTTTATTCATTAGGCCTTTATATCCCAATCTTTTAACCCATGATAAAAAACGTAAATAGGGAGTAGGTATTTCCTCCTTAAATACTTTTATGTTGCTGCTATCATTTATACCCCAGGAAACAATGCCTTGCCTATAAGCCTTGTTCCAATCTGCTGGTATTTGCCATTGGCCTTGGGCAAGCTCTGGGTGGGGGGTTAAGGTTGAAAATAGAGAGGAGCCGAAAGAACTTGGGTATAGTGGATGGCCTGTTTGTATATAATTTTTATAAACAACCGGTCCAATACAAATTAAAGCGGTGCCAAAAACGATGCCTATTTTTTTTAGGCGTGTTTTCATGATAACATTCTTTTGAATACCTGTTTTAAATACTAAAAAATAGCCAATGGAAACAGCAATGATTGCTGGAGGTTTTATGGCAAAAACAAAACATGCTAAGAGCAATAAAATTTCAGCATTCAAAGTCTTTGGTTCAAACCGAAACCAATAAAATATAAGTGGGATAAATATTAATATGGGTAAATCTGGACTTGGTGCAGTTAAATAAAGAAAACTCAAGGGCATAAATGTAAGCGCAAATGCTATCAAATAAATATTGTTCAGCCTTTGGGTTAATTCACCTTCAACTTGCTTCTGGGTAAATTGAAAATGTAGGAATAAAATTACAACAAATACGAGTGTACCATTGATTTGATAGCTCATTGGTAAAAATGGAATTTGGGTAAGGCAAAGCAAGGAGTGCCATGCCGATCCTAATCCTAGAGCAGGATGTAAGTTGCCCAAGCCTTTTACCACACCATGTTGTTGCATCCATTGAATGGTTTGTAAATAATATCCTCCCATATCATTAATTTTAGTGGGGAGACTACCTTGATATAATAAAACAAGGAATATTAAAACTAATCCTGCCTTAATCAAATTGCTTAATGATGTTATCCAACTCAATAAGTTTTGCGCATGTATTTTATAATAATACCCATACCTCCATAATGCGGCAAAAGCACCTGTGAAAATTACTATAAACGAAAATTCATTGATGGCCCCTCCAATAAAAAACCATTGGCTCATAATGCTTAATACTGCAAACCCAATTAATACAGGAGTTATGGGATTATGTGGTAGTGGTTTCTTTAAAAGAACAAATGGAATTAACCCGTATATATATGCGAGGAAAATAGTGCTGATAAAATAGGGTATTGAGCAAATCATTTATTGAAGTGTAAAGTATTAGAGAGTTTTTGGTTGGTTAAGGGCAAATATAAGTATGATAATTGCTACCAATGGACTAAAGGCTATGGGGTGAATGTATTCGTGGGTTCGCATAGCAAAAAAGTAATTTTTTTGAAGGAAGAATACATCTAAAGCACTTAATAAAATAAGACCTATAGTTAATGATAAATAGGCAAGCTTATGTCCGTTAAAAAATTGTTTGTAAATGAGCCAAATAGTTAGTAAATTTATGCTGAGTCGAGCTGATTTATTTAGTAAAAAGTCCATCCATTCCATGCAGTTGGAGTTAAAATAATAATAACCACATCCGTTGTTTTTTAACGCTATAAGGTTCAATCCTTGCATCCCAAAGTTGAGTAGGATTAGCGTAAGAATGATGATCCAATATTTATATTTCATAAAGTGAGGGCTTTAATTCCAATGTATGGCAAGCTTTATGAGCTCTTTGTATTGGGCGAGCTGTGATTTGTTTTTACGTAAACAACCATAATTGCAAAGGCAAATAAATAAAGGATAATGGGAAATAGGTACTCATGAAAAAAAACAAAGCTAGCTGGGTAAAATTGTTTAATCTGTATCAATGCATATAGCCGTAACAAGTTTCCTAAAAAGATAACGAATACTGATATTGGAATAAATACAAGATATTTTCTTTTCTCGCCATGATATGCCAATATAAATGACAATAAAGCGATGAATACCGATAGTCCATTACAAGCTTCCTTAACATTTACAATTGCTTTGCCATTAATCTGAAATTGAACTTTCGCTGCTCCGGGTATTTCTATCAATGTTGACTGATTAAATAGTGGCAATAACAGCTTTGCCGTAAACAACGTTAATGGGTCAATTTCTGGCTGAAAAAGCCATAAATAGCTGGTGTATAAAAATTGCATGAGCAAATATGAACCAATAAAAAGTACCACAAATTTTAGAGCTGGATTCATGTTGCAAAATATGGGAAATTATTCGGGAAAGTCACCCGTAAGGGCGAAAAAATTTTCGCAATCACCCAAATTACGCTGTACATCCTTAAGGGAATACAAAATTTGTCTCAAGGGGTTAAGGGCGAAATTTTTTTCGCCCCTACTATTTAAAAGAAAAATTTTTGCCAATTGCAATTCCAATCCAATGAATAACACCGTTATCCCTATAAATTGGCGCATAACTTAGCCGGAAACAAACACGATTGGTTTCCATCACTCTTAATCCAATTATGGCATGGGGTAAAATTTGGCGTTTAGAAAAATCTTTTGTTTCTAAGGTAAAACCGGCGCCAATCTCCAGCTTTTCTTTGTTAGTTCCTTTTAATACACTCATAGAAAATGGAACCATAAAAGTGCCTTTTTCAATATAAACCCTAGCTAAAATGTCATTGTTAAACGGGGTATAAGCCCCACCAATTCTTGCAGTATAGGTATATTTATCACTATAGGTTCTGTACAAATACTTTTCGTAATTTAATGAATAAAATAAGGCCGATCCTCCTAATTCTACATACCAATTATTTAAGCCTTGCGGGGCAACATAGGCTTCTTCATCTTGAGCCAATGTTTGGTTGCAGAAAAATAGCAAAAAGACTAGCTTGCAAAATAATATTCTTGATACACGCATCGCATACAAATTAACCGTGCATAAAGCAATCTACCAAGTTTTCTTTTTTTTGCATCAGCTGAGCATAGATGTTGCCTTGGGCGCTTGTGCCATGTTGCATGCACTTGGCCAACTTTTTAACATAACTATTCCTACTCATTATTATTTACTATTAGCCATTGGTAGCCTCATCATATATTGGGTTGATCATGTATTAGACAGTCAAAATCCGCTTTTGGTTCAGCCCAACAAACGACATTATCTATTTAATAAATACAAGTCGTTTTTTTATGTAGCAATTATATCTCTTATTGCCATCAATGCCTATTATTCAATTGCTTTTTTAAGTAGGTTCGAACTGCTGTTTGGGTTAATATTACTTTGTAGTTTGGGACTTTATCTTTTATACCACAAAAAACTTGTGCGCCTATTTATCCTAGAAAAAGAATTACTCATTTCAATTTTATATGTTATCAGTATTTTATTTGCCCCAATTGCAATTATAAATGGCTCCTTGCTTGCTTATAGTTCAATTTGTTTGTTAATTGTTGGTCTGAACCTATTTCTATTGGCCTTGCAAAATTTATTGAGTATGTCGGTTATTGAACGTATCCCAGATAGAGAAAATGGTGTAAAAAATATTACTCAAATTTATGGTGCAACTAAAATTAGAGAGGTACAAGCTGCAATGCTCCTGTTACAAATCACCCTTAGCGCCATGTGTTGGATCATTCAGCCTACCCATACAACCTCAGTATTTTGCTTGGTTTTGTTGCTCCTTTCTTGCTTCCAATATCTGCTCCCTCGATTCTTTAAACAACCTCAAAACGAGGTGTATCGCATCCTGGCGGATGGGGTGTTTGTGCTGGTGTTAGTGGTGTAGGATGCACCTACAAGCCCCAGCCTTTAGGCTGGGGCTTGTAAATGATATCCTTTTTTCTATATTGCTACACAAATAAACTGCCATGCAAAAGAAACATCCTAGGGGACTTAATTTTTTATTCTTTTCCGAAATGTGGGAACGTTTTGGGTATTACTTAATGATTGGCATTTTTCAATTGTATCTTACCGAGTCGATAGACAAAGGAGGGATGGGTATGGATAGAAAAGAGGCGGCAGATATTTATGGAACTTTTATTGCCTTTGTTTTTTTAACGCCCTTTTTGGGTGGCTTGTTGGCAGATAGAATTTTAGGGTATAAAAACTCAATCTTAATAGGTGGTGTGTTAATGGGTTTAGGATACTTAGGTTTGGCTTTGCCGGGCATGACTAGCTTCTACATTTCTTTGTTTTTGATTATTATAGGAAATGGATTTTTTAAGCCTAATATTTCAACGTTATTAGGCAATTTATACAATAATCCAGAGTTCAAAGACAACAAAGATGCAGGCTATAATATTTTTTACATGGGTATCAATATTGGTGCTTGTGTATGTAATTTATTTGCAGCTTATATGCGTAACCGTTATGGTTGGGGTTATGCATTTGCAACCGCCGGAATAGGCATGTTTATTGGTATCGCCACTTTTTTAATTGGCCTCCGTCATTATCGCCACGTTGATATCATTAAGGCTGTTCAACCTGAAGACATGCCTTTGGCAAAAATCATGGCACAGGTATTTTTACCTGCAATAATAGTAGGTGCCGGTGCGTGGTTTTTTCCAGGAAATATTTTTGGTTCAGACAGTACCGATGCATTTATTTTTGCTACCATACCAGTGATTATTTTTTACATAGGATTGTATGTTAAAGCCTCGGTAGAAGATAAAAGGCCCCTTGCTGCTTTGTTAAGTATTATGGCCGTATCGGTAATGTTTTGGGCAGTTTTTAAGCAAAATGGCACGGCACTTACTACTTGGGCTCAATTTTATACCGATAGAGAAATTCCTGCCGCGGTTCAACCAACTGCCAGAACTTTGTATTTGGCCGAAACCATGCCTTTTAAAACAGATTCAGTTACCTTATTCAATGATAAATTTCAAATGGTAAAGGAAAATGGCAAAGCATTGAAAACACTCGATAAGCCAGTTTATTTTAGAAACTTACCTGACGATAAAAAACCAGTCGAAGGAGAAACGACTTACCTATTTAATACGGAGTTATTTCAATCCATCAATCCTTTTTGGGTTATAGTGTTAACGCCAGTGGTAGTTGGCTTCTTCGCCTTTTTGAACCGACAAAAAAAAGAGCCCAGTACTGCCACAAAAATTGCTTTGGGATTAATAATTTCATCACTCTCAACACTGGTAATGGTTGCTGCAGTTTATGTTGGAAGCAATGGTAGTATAAAAGTTTCACCGCTATGGTTGGTTTCTTGTTATGGCGTAATAACCATCGGTGAACTGTTTTTAAGTCCGATGGGACTCTCTTTGGTTAGTAAATTAAGTCCTAAACGAATAACCGCAGTAATGATGGGCGGCTGGTTTTTGGCTACTTCTCTCGGCAATAAATTATCAGGCATATTGGCTACCTTGTGGGATGGGTATGAGAACAAGGCTAATTTCTTTTTGGTTAATTGCTGCCTCCTTGGTGCCGCTGCCATTGGAACATTGTTTATGCTTAAGTGGTTAAATGGGATTTTGAAGGAACATTTGTAAGATGATCAAGCCCCAACCTTTAGGTTGGGGTTGGTGCGTGGTGGCCCCAACCTGAAGGTTGGGGTTTGTTACTCCGGCTTCTCAGCAGGAGGGGTGTCTTTCTTTTTGCGGGGGGCTTTCTTTCCTGAGCTGCTAATCTTTAACTCGCCAGTGTTGGCTTCTTTATCGTAGTCAATTTCAATGGTATCGCCTTCATTCATTTCCATCTTCAACAACTCTTCTGCAATCGGATCTTCCATAAATTTTTGGATGGTTCTTGCCAACGGTCTCGCACCCATATCTGGATCAAATCCTTTGTCGGCCAAAAATTCTTTGGCGGCATCGGTTACTTTTACTTTGAAGCCTAAGTCCTCTATGCGCTTCAATAATTTCTCTAAGGTTAAATCTAAGATTTTTATGATAGAGTTTTTTTCTAAAGATGAGAATACAATCACATCATCAATTCGGTTCAAAAATTCTGGTGAGAAGAAGCGTTTTAAGGCTGTTTCAATTACAATTTTGTTGTTCTTATCAGAATCGGCTGCTTTGCTTGGTGTGGAGAATCCAACTCCTCCAGCAAAATCTTTCAATTGTCTTGATCCTAAGTTAGATGTCATGATAATGATGGTATTTCTGAAATCAACCTTACGGCCCATACTATCAGTAATAAAACCTTCATCTAGTACTTGCAATAAGATATTAAATACGTCTGGATGTGCTTTTTCTATCTCGTCTAACAACACCACAGCATAAGGTTTTCTGCGAATTTTTTCTGTTAATTGTCCACCTTCTTCATAACCTACGTAACCGGGAGGCGCTCCAACCAATCTGCTAACGGCAAACTTCTCCATATACTCGCTCATGTCAATTCTAATCATGGCCTCTTCGGTATCAAACAAATATTTGGCAAGTACTTTCGCCATCTCTGTTTTTCCAACTCCTGTTGGACCAAGAAACACAAATGAACCAATTGGTTTATTGGGATTTTTTAATCCGGCGCGAGTGCGTTGAATGGCTTTGGTTAATTTTTTTATTGCTTCATCTTGCCCAATTACCTTGCCTGCTAACTCATTGCCCATGTTTAATAAACGCTGACCT
>CAMCJW010000090.1 GCA_945875195.1 Chitinophaga pinensis
CAGCAAACTTGGCTTAACCAGTTATGAAGCCAAGTTTAAAACGCAAATTATCTGGCAAGCAGAATACTTAGATACTGCAGGAAATATTTTATTAAAATTATTGGAAGAACCTCCTTTGGGAACTCTTATTATTTTGGTTGCGTCAAATACCGAACGCGTTTTACCCACTATATTATCTAGGACCCAAACTATAAAAATTCCCAAATTAACTGATAGCGATATTGAGTTGGCCTTGCAAAAAGACCACCAATGCACTCCACAAAAGGCCACAGATATAAGTAGATTGGCAGATGGCAACTACAATTTGGCTTTGTCGTTATTAGAAATTGAACACGATGGTTATTTTGAAACTTTTAGCCAATGGATGCGCTTTTGCTTTAGTGGTAAAGTAGATGAACTTCAAAAATGGGTGGATGAAATAAGTGGATCAGGTAGAGAATATGTAAAAAATTTCTTAGGTTATACCTCTCAAATGATAAGAGCAGCTTTTATTTATAAATACGGCGATAGGCAATTATTGCGTGTAAATGAACAAGAATTGCAATTCTTGATAAAATTTTCGAGCTTCCTTTCTGCCGGCAATCTCAGCGAAATAACAACAAGTTTGGATGATGCAGTGTATTCAACAGAACGAAATGCCAATCTAAAAATCCTTTTTCTTAATCTTTCTCTGTATATTGGCAGACAATTGAAAAGCGCCCAAAAGGCTGCTTAACAATTCTATTAATTGTTAATGCAATACCGCATTAACATCATGGTTTAACTTTTATTATATAAAAAGTATATGGGTTGTAGTTCAGGAGGATGTAGTACGGGCGGTGGTTGCAGCGGAGGTTGCAGTACGGGCGGTTGCAATAAATTAAATACCTACGATTGGTTGGCAGAGATGGAGTTACCGCCACATGTGAAGCCTTTCGACATTGTGGAAGTGCGCTTTAAAGGCACGCGTAAAGAGTTTTATAGGAGCACCTTGGTAGATTTTTATGTAAATGAATATGTAGTAGTAGATGCAGAAAATGGCTACGACATAGGTAAAGTTGCGCTCAAAGGTGAATTGGTAAAACTTCAATTAAAGAAGTATAACCGAAGTGAAAATGATACTGATTTTAGAAAAATAGTGCGCAAAGCAACGGATGCTGACATTGCTAAATTTAAAGAAAATCAAGAATTAGAAGTACCCACCATGTATAAGGCTAGAAGTATTTCTATGGAACTAGGCCTCAGCATGAAACTGAGCGATGTAGAATACCAAGGCGATAGAAGAAAAGCAACATTTTATTATACTGCTGAAGAACGCGTTGACTTTAGAGAACTCATTAAACGCTTGGCAGAAAGCTTCAAAGTAAGAATTGAAATGCGTCAAATTGGCTACCGCCAAGAGGCCGCAAGGCTTGGTGCAATTGGTAGTTGTGGCAGAGAATTGTGCTGTAGTACCTGGCTCACAGATTTTAAATTGGTGAACACCCAAGCTGCACGTTACCAAAATTTATCGCTGAACCCATTAAAATTAAGTGGCCAATGTGGTAAATTAAAATGCTGCCTAAACTATGAACTTGATTCATATATGGAAGCGCTCAAAGATTTTCCACCAGATAATTATGTTACCCTACAATTTGAAGATAATATTGCCTACAAATCTGTGAAAACAGATATCTTAAAACGGGTAATGTGGTTTGCCCCTCAAACAGAATTAGGTGGCGAATGGCTTAGCTTGCCTGTTAAAAAGGTAAGAGAAATTATAGACCTTAACAAAAAAGGAGAAAAACCACCTTTGCAATTGGAAGACAAAAAGCCTGCGAAAATTGAAAAGGTAGAACTTGATTTTAAAAACGATATGGGCACCGGTAGCTTAACCAGGCTCGATGAAAGAGATCGCAATAAAAATAGAAACCAAAATAGGAACAAAAATAAAGCAAGATCCAATGCTGAACCTAGACCCCAAAACAACGGTCCTAGGCCTAATACCAATAATGGTCCCAAACCAGAAGGTAACCAGCAGCCAAGGTCAAACCCACCTCAACTGCCAAGACCAGAAAATAATAACAGAAACCAAGCACCAAGGCCAAACCAAAGCAATGGTCCTAGGCCGAATGGAGAGGCGGGTAATACAGGGAACCCTAATCAAAACCGCAGACCAAACCCAAATAGAAATAATAACAACAATAATCCCAATAGAAATCCAAAACCATAAATGAAACCTAATTGGACCTTTCCTACAATTATTTCAGTGGCATTTACTTTGCTTTTTATTACCGCTTGCGATGAAGCTAAGTTAATAGATGAAAACAAAGATTTACCCGCCCAAGAGTGGTTTTATAAAAACAGGTTGGTATTTGATGTGAACATAGAGGATACAAATAAAACTTATAATGTATATTTAAACCTTAGGGTTGGCAACGATTATAAGTATAATAATTTTTTTGTAATGGTTCACCAAACTTCCCCGTCACAAACCGTGACTAAGGAGCGCAAAGAAATTGTTTTGATAGATGAAAGCGGAAATTGGCTTGGTAAGGGTTTAGGCGATTTATATGATTATCAAGTGCCTATTTATCCGCAGTATAGGTTCAAAGAAAAGGGAATTTACCATTTTGAATTGGAGCAAAACATGCGCGAAGATACCTTAACACACCTTTACGCGGCAGGTATGCGCATTGAGGATTTTTCTATAGCAAGGCAGTAATCAATTTCTATTTGAACCAACGTTGCGCCATACGAATGGTATAGTTGCAAAAATCTGTTAATCCCAAATCGTACATCTCATTGCCAAGGCTTATGCCTTCTGCATCTAAAACTTCTTTGGTAAAATGCGATTCAAATATTTTTGCTGATACAATTGAGTCTTGGTTGCTAAAGCTGATAAGTTTGTTTAAAATTTGCATCAAATGAATGGCTGGAGTTTTTCCTCCTTTACCGGTTGATACCCCAACAAAAGCAAAAACTTTATTGTTAAATAAATCTTGAAAAGGCTTATTGGGCAAATAATGCAACATGTTTAAAATCTCTGGGGTGGTACTCCAATTATATTCTGGTGAAATCAATACCACAACATGTGCTTCATCAATAGCTTGGATCAAACCGCTTTGAAAAGGTGTTAATGCTTCAGCGTTCATGCCTCCTTGGGCCATTAAAGGTATATCATAATGAATAAAATCTATGATAGTTACTTGATGCGCATTGGATAAAACTCTTTGAATAGCTTTTGCTACCCTAATGGTATTGTTATTGGTTCTTGCCGAACCCGAAATGATAGCTATTCTCATGTATGTTTTTTTTAAGATTGATACTTTCTAATAAAACGATACAAATTAAAATCTGAATTGTTTAAAGCAATTTTTAAGTCACTCTCTAGCAAGGGTAATTGAATATCGCGTGTGCGCATGGCCTTTATTAACAACAGGGCTTTTTGCGCCAATAGATGAATTTTTTTATTGCCCTTATTGGGCAAAGTTTCGTGTTTTAAAATGGCATTGGCTAAATCTTCAATACCTTCTTTTTGAGAGGCCACTGTTTTTATAACTGGCGCCTCCCAATTTTCTTCTGCATACTGATGGGCAAGCATGTTTAAGTTCTTTTGAAAAGTTGCCGCCCCTGGCCTATCTGCCTTGTTGAGCACAAACACATCTGCAATTTCCATTACACCACTTTTGATAGTTTGTATATCATCTCCAGCTTCTGGCACTAAAACCAAAACTGTGGTATCCGCCAATGCAGCAATTTCTACCTCACTTTGCCCCACACCTACTGTTTCAATAATTACAAAATCAAATTGAGCGGCTCGCAAGGCATCACAAACCTCAAATATTTTAGGTGCCAATCCGCCTAAACTGCCGCGGCTTGCCATACTTCTTATAAACAAGTTTGGGTTCAAAAAGTGCTCGCTCATGCGCAACCTATCACCCATTAAAGCACCTTGGTTAAAGGGAGAACTTGGATCAACCGCAATAATGGCAACTTTTTTATTTTGTTGCAACCAATAGCCTGCAAGGGCATTGATGAGTGTGCTTTTGCCTGCTCCAGGCGGACCAGTGATACCTATTAACGGGGTATTGGCAATGGATAAATTTGCCAATTCATTTTCATAATTTGGTGCATCATTTTCAATTGCAGAAATAAAACGGGCCAAAGCTTTTCTATTTCCGGTTTGAACCAAAGACGCTAACTCATGCATGTTATTTAGCAAGAAATCTTATTTACCCTATTTGCATGTCGGCCACCTTCAAAAGAAGTGCTTAAAAAAGTATGTACTATTTGTTGCGCCAATTCCAATGAAATAAAACGAGCTGGTAAACAAACAATATTTGCATCGTTATGCGTTCTAGCCAATGAACTCAGTTCATTTTCCCAACAAATTGCGGCTCTAATACCTTGGTGCTTGTTGGCTGTCATGGCCACACCATTTGCGCTACCGCAAATTAAAATTCCTAATTCAGTTTCTTTATTTTCTACCGAAGATGCCACCGGATGCGAGGTATCTGGATAATCCATGGAAGCGGTGCTATGGGTTCCAAAATCTGAAACCTCATGTCCTTCTGCTGTAAGTGTTGCCTTAATTGCTTCTTTATAATCGAAGCCGGCGTGATCGCATCCTATTGCTATTTTCATGCTACGAAATTAGGTGTAGTATAGTAATAAAAAAAGTCCCCCGCTCAAATGATGAACGGAGGACTCTTTTATCTAAAATCACTTAATTCTAGCTACAACCAGTTTGGGTGCCGCAGTTTAAACACTTATAGCAAGCACCGCTGCGGATTGTTATGTGACCGCAGGTAGGACAAGCAGGACTATCTCCCATGCGCTTATTCATTTCACTCACTTGATCCATTGGCGCTGTTTCTGGCATTGCCATAGCCAATGGCTTTTGGTCTAAATCTGCTTTTACCTCTGGTCTGTGAAAACCAATTGGTGCCGCACTAACCGGTGCTACTGGAGCAGCACCTGTAGGGGCAATAACATCAACCTTTGTTTGGTGAGTAATAGGGTTTGCCTTTTCTTTATGTTGGTTAACTGCCAAATGACTGCGTTGAACATCGTTTGGTGCAACTTGTACAAAGTCTTCTCTTCCCAAATATTCAAAGCCAATCATTCTAAACATGTAATCAATGATAGAAGTTGCATTTTTGATATTATCGTGACCAGTTACCATACCTGCTGGTTCAAAGCGAGTGAAGGTAAACTTGTCTACGTATTCTTCTAAAGGTACACCATACTGTAAGCCTAATGAAACTGCTATAGAGAAACAGTTCATCAATGAACGAAGTGTGGCTCCTTCTTTATGCAAATCAACAAATATTTCACCAATGGTTCCATCTTCGTATTCACCTGTGCGAACAAAAATGGTTTGGCCGCCAACAGTTGCTTTTTGCGTAAAGCCACCACGTTTACCTGGTAATGCTTTGCGGGCAACTACACCTGCCAACTTGTGTTTAAAAGCTGTATCATGTGTGCGATTAAGGATAGCTGTTGCAGCTTCCAATACTTGCTCAGGAGTTAGTTCACCAACTGGCTTGTAAGCATCTTCGCCTAAAATTTGCTCAACAGCATCTTGAATATCTTCGTCTTCCTTCACATCAGATTTGGTGCTCAAAGGCTGACTCAATTTGCAACCATCGCGGTAAAGGGCGTTGGCTTTTAAACCAAGGCTCCAGCTTAAGTGGTAGCATTCTTTGATATCTTGTATAGTTGCTTCATTAGGCAGATTGATGGTTTTAGAAATAGCGCCGCTTAAGAAAGGTTGTGCAGCAGCCATCATACGGATATGACCTGTTGCAGCTATATAACGTGTTCCTTTATTGCCACACTTGTTGGCACAATCAAAAACAGCCAAATGCTCATCTTTCAATAAAGGCGCACCTTCTAGCATCATGGTACCACAGATATAATCATTCGCCTCTTCTATTTCTGCACGAGTAAATCCTAATTTGCGCAATAAATTAAAGTTAGGGCTATTGTATTCTTCTGTTTTGAAACCTAAACGTTGCATGCAAGCTTCGCCTAAAGTCCATTGATTAAAAGCAAATCCAATTTCAAAAGCACCAGCAGCAGCTTTATCTAATTTCTCAATTTCTTCTGCAGTAAATCCTCTAAATTTAAGCGACTCAGGATTGATGTGTGGGGCACCTTTTAAAGTAGCTGAACCAGTTGCATAGTGAATGATTGCATCAATTTCAGATTGGCTATAGCCCATGTTTTTTAGGGCTGCAGGTACACCTGTATTAATGATTTTGAAATAACCACCACCAGATAATTTCTTGAATTTTACCAATGCAAAATCTGGTTCAATACCAGTAGTATCGCAATCCATTACTAGACCAATTGTTCCGGTAGGCGCAATTACTGTAGCTTGTGCATTTCTATAACCATATTGCTCGCCCATTTGCACTGCAAGATCCCATGAGTTGCAAGCTGCCTTTAACAAATAATCTGGGCAATATTTAGGGTCAATACCGGCTGGGCGGATAGACAATCCTTCGTAAGCATCAGTAGCATTGTAGGCGGCATAACGGTGGTTACGCATTACACGCAACATGTGTGTTTTGTTTTCTTCGTATTTAGGAAAAGCACCAAGGTACTTTGCCATTTCGGCCGAAGTTTGATAAGCTATACCATTCAATACAGCAGTTAAAGCACCGCCAATGGCAAATGCTTTAGGACTATCATAAGGAATACCAGAAACCATTAATACACTACCTAAATTAGCATAACCTAATCCAAGCGTGCGGTATTCATAGCTACGTTGAGCAACTTCTTTTGAAGGGAATTGCGCCATCAATACCGAAATTTCTAGAACCATTGTCCAAAGTCTACAAGCATGCTCATAAGCTTTTACATCAAACTCAAGGGTATCTACATTAAAGAAACGCATTAAGTTTAAACTAGCTAAGTTACAAGCAGTATTGTCTAAGAACATATACTCGCTGCAAGGATTAGAAGCGTTGATTCTTCCACCTTCAGGACAAGTATGCCATTCATTGATGGTGGTATCGTATTGCACACCAGGATCGGCACAAGCCCAAGCTGCATCTGCAATCATTTCCCACAAATCTTCCGCCGAAACAGAACTCATCACTCTGCCATCGGTACGCGCTCTTAAATCCCAATCAGCACCTTTCTCGAGGGCTAAGAAAAATTCATGAGGAATACGAACAGAGTTATTACTATTTTGACCAGAAACGGTAGCATAAGCTTCGCCTTCATAATCGCTAGGATATCCAGCAGCAATTAAAGCCGCTACTTTCTTTTCCTCGTTTTTCTTCCAATTGATAAATTCAATTATTTCTGGGTGATCCAAATCCAAGCAAACCATTTTAGCTGCTCTACGAGTGGTTCCACCAGATTTGATGGCACCAGCTGCACGATCACCTATTTTTAAGAAACTCATTAAGCCAGAAGAAGTACCTCCACCAGAAAGTTTTTCTTTGGCACCTCTAATTTGAGAAAAGTTGGTACCTACACCCGAACCATATTTAAAAATACGTGCCTCACGTACCCATAAATCCATGATTCCACCATCATTCACTAAATCGTCGGAAACCGATAAAATGAAACAGGCATGAGGTTGAGGGCGCTCGTAAGCTGAAGTAGATTTCTCTAATTCACCTGTTTTAGGATTCACAAAATAATGTCCTTGTGGGCCACCAGTAATTCCATAAGAACTATGCAGACCTGTATTGAACCATTGTGGCGAATTTGGAGCAGCGTATTGTCCAACAATCATGAAGGCCATTTCATCATAGAAAACTTGGGCGTCTTCTTTGCTATCAAAATAACCATAGTCTTCACCCCACTTCATCCAACAATGAGCCATTCTATGCGCAACTTGTTTGATACTGGTTTCTCTTCCAGTTGTTCCGTCTGCATGAGGTACACCCGCCTTACGGAAATATTTTTGAGCCAAAACGTCTGTGGCAACTTGGCTCCAGAAATTTGGTACTTCCACATTGTTCATTTCAAAAACCACACTGCCATTTGGGTTTTTAATGATAGATGTGCGATAGTCATAAGTAAACATATCGTATGCACTTACTCCTTCTTTGGTAAAATGGCGCTCAATCCGGAGGCCTTTTTGTTCGTTGTTCTTTTTGTTGCGGGTCATGGTGGTTATCAAGTATTTTTTTTCTATGTATTAATTTATTTCGGTTTGTCTTTATTTTTTATCTGTTTCAAAAATTAACTCAGTGTTAAGTTAGTTTTATCAATTTCTTTACTTCAGGCTTATTAACTCTGTTTACTTGTTTTTGTTTTAAAAATATCCCTCGAAAAATTTGGGGGGTTTTTAATCCAAAAGTCTACTATCTGAAACGTTATTTCAAAAATCAATTTCAACATCACTCCCTGTTGATTTCTTTTT
Organism: Chitinophaga pinensis; assembly: GCA_945875195.1. GTDB lineage: Bacteria > Bacteroidota > Bacteroidia > UKL13-3 > UKL13-3 > B1. Next base: position 8,351 of record CAMCJW010000090.1, read on the forward strand.
TACCTTGTTAGTACTATGGTTCGGGTGTTCATAACAATAGTTATTCACAGAACACCCCTTGCTACTTGTGGTTTTGCAGGAGTTAACAATTTCTTAATTATCAATAGGTTGTATCCTAATGAATACACTTTGCCCAATTTTTGGAACTGGGTGTTTTTTTTACTTGCAATTATCAAAAAAAAAATGATTGCAAATCTGTTTGGACTAAAAGTAAGTTTTTTGAATAAAAAGGCTTTTATTTGCTTTATACAATTTTTTGACCCCAGTGAAGACTAGCTTTTATAACACATTAACAAATCAAACCCAAATGGGCATTAAACAGCTTGCGGTGTTGATTGATCCAGATAGTCTGCATAATGAGGAAGCCCTGCTTTCCCTTGTTCATTTATGTAATGAGCAACAAGTTGATTTAATATTGGTTGGCGGAAGTTTAATTACCAATGGTTTTTGGGACCGCTGCATAGAGTTGATTAAGGCAAATACGAAAATACCTTTGGTATTATTTCCTGGCAACATCATGCAAACGCACAAAGCCGCAGATGCTATCCTTTTCTTGAGTATGATCAGCGGTCGAAACCCAGATTTATTAATTGGAAAACATGTACTAGCCGCTCCATTGCTAAAAAAATCTGGCATCGAGGTTGTTCCTACGGGTTATATGATTGTAGATGGTGGCAATATTACTAGCGTCATGTATATGAGTAACACAACGCCATTGCCATCCGATAAAAACAATATTGCTGCCTGCACAGCACTTGCTGGCGAAATGTTAGGTTTAAAGGTTATTTATATGGACGCAGGTAGTGGTGCCAAAAACCCAATTTCTGCCTCCATGATTGCGGAAGTTAAATCACAAATAAATGGTCCGCTTTTTATTGGTGGCGGAATAAGAACGTCACAACAGGCCATTGATGCTTGTAATGCCGGTGCAGATATTGTGGTGGTTGGAAATGCCATTGAAAAAGACCCTAATTTGGTTGGAATATTAGTAACAGCAGTGCATTCTTTGAACGCCTAATTTTTAGGTTCAGGAAAACCTTTTTTCTATTTTTTAGTTATTGTATTCATGGCCATTAAAAATATTATTTTTGATTTAGGAGGAGTTGTTTTGAACCTAGACCAAGAAAAAACCCTCAGAGCTTTTAAAAGGCTGGGTGCAAACCTAGAAGAGTTAAACCTTGAAAATTCAATCTTTTTAGATTTCGAAACAGGCAAGGTGGATGAAGACTACTTTCTTCAAAGCATTTTTACACTTTTAAAAGGAAATGCAAGCAAAGAACAAATTGCACAAGCATGGAATAGCATGTTATTAGAATTGCCTGCGCATAGGGTCGAAATCATCAAACAACTCAAATCAAAATACAGACTATTTTTATTAAGTAATACCAATAGCATTCACATCAACGCTGTATTTGAAGAGCATGGCAAAACTGTTTTTGAAGAACTATTCGAAAAAATTT
>CAMCJW010000091.1 GCA_945875195.1 Chitinophaga pinensis
CTCTCATCCAACCCCAACCTTCAGGTTGGGGCTCCTCACCCTCTCATCCAACCCCAACCTTCAGGTTGGAGCTCCTCAACCACCACCAACCCCAACCTTCAGGTTGGGGCTCCTCAACCTCTCATCCAACCCCAACCTTCAGGTTGGGGACACTCAACAACACCACCAACCCCCCAACCTTCAGGTTGGGGCTCCTCACAAAAAAGCCCTAAGGGCTTTAATAACAATAGCCCGGTGCATTTATGCCCGGGTATATTCAAGGACCAAAAGACCACATCAGGCCTTTTCAAAAAAAATCGCTGCACAACATAAACAAAAATGAAAAGGCCTAAAGGCCTATAAAAATCTGCGTCACCATATACCCGGGCCTAAAGGCACCGGGCTATTATTTTTTTACAACCTGCAAAAAATGCAAACCATATAACCCCGGCTTAAAGGCACCGGGCTAATAACAAAAAAAAGGCCATCATTGCTGATGGCCTTTTAGTTGTAATTCAAATTTTCTTACAGAATTATTTACCTTTTTTGGTCATTTCGCCTACTCTATCCATTACGCAACGGAAACCAATAGTGGCGGTTGATTGATCTTGATCTAAATAGCGTCTGTTACCTGGGCTCATCCAATAAGCTCTATCAGCCCAACTACCACCTTTGTAAACGCGAGCAGCATTATCTATCAATGAAGAAACACCATACTCATATTTTTGCTCAATATCTGGGTAACCTAACTCATCTTTGTAGCCAATGTTATCAGATTTCTTGTAGTTTCTGCGTTTGGCATTGTCTTCCTCGGTTACGTCTATATATATTAAACGACCAAGACTATCTTTTTCAGAGATAAAGCCATCAGCATCTGATTTATATTTTTTGTAGCTATTACCGCGATATGGATTGAAACTGGTATTGTCTTCAAGTGATAAAGGACGATACACATCATTAGTCCATTCACTTACATTACCAGCCATGTGGTATAAACCTAAATCGTTAGGTAAAAATTTACCATCTTTAACTAAAGTAGTATATAGCGCACCATCGTTTAAGTTACCTGCAATACCAGCACCATCACCTCTACCTCTGGTGTAGTTGGCATACATTTTACCGCGAGTATTTTCTGTATCAGCTCTACGCATGGTTAAACCATTCCAAGGGTAAATTCTTTTTACATCAATGTTTTCATTGAAACCTGCAGATTTATATGCACCAGCAGCATATTCCCACTCCGATTCGGTTGGTAGGCGGTAGCTTGGCAACAAGATACCATCTTCCATGCGCACTTGGCGCGTTTTTCCACCTGGAGAGTAATCACGTAATTCTTTTTTAACACTTGGAGTGTATAAACCAAGTAGATAAGCTTCTGTATTAAAGTTTTGATCGCCAGTTTGCTTTTGGATATCTAAATTAACAAAACCTTCACGCACCATAATCATTTCGTTTACACGATCTGTGCGCCATTTGCAATATTCAGCAGATTGAACCCAACTAACGCCTACAACAGGGTAATCTCTGTATGCAGGGTGACGTAAGTAATACAATACATATGGTTCATTGTATGATAATTTATCTCTCCAAACCAAAGTATCAGGTAATGCTTTTGAGTATATAATTGGGTTATCTGCATATTGACGCATTAACCAATGTAAGTACTCTAAATAATGAAAATTGGTAACTTCAGTTTCATCCATGTAGAAGCTACTAACAGAAGCTCTGCGCTTCAAGTTATTGTGGTCGTAAGTAAGATCTGTTTCGGCAGCACCCATCGTAAAGGTACCTCCTTCAACAAATATTAAACCCGGACCAGTTTCCTGCTCCTTGAATTTGTGTTTTTCGAAGCCACCCCATTTGGCGTCATTGTACTTCCATCCGGTAGTACTTGATTTACCTGCTTTGTTACAAGAAGAAGTATAAAAAATACTTGCTCCTAAAAGGGAGTAAAGGAAAAATTTTGAAACCGTTTTCATCACTTTATCTTAATTTTGGAATATTCAAACATAAGGAATATTTTTAAAAAAACACTTATTCACAATGTTTTTATAAAAAAAACCAATTTTATAGTTCTGGGCAAACAAGCCTTTTGTTATATCTCACGCCTTGCTTAGGCTTTGGTTTAATTTCAAAACCCAAAGAAATTTCATGAGAGCCAACTGTAGCAGTTTTTGCCTTTGAAATGGTAGCATCATAGCTGTATCCTACTTTCATATTTGGAAAACGCAAACCAATTAAAAAAATTGCAGCATCAGAATTATTTGAGGTTTGCCTGAACCAAGCTCCCAAGGTAAGGGCCTTCTGTTTCACATAAAAACCAAGATTCATTTGATAAAATTCTTTTTGTTGCATGAATAAAAGGTTGGGAGAAAGAATAATTCGCTCTTCTTCATACCTTGTTTTATTGAGGTAAATATTTACGCCAGTATGTAAGGTGTATTTTCTAGGTAGTTTTAGAGCTTGATCATCCTTATCTCTGTAATAAAAGCTCATATTTGGTTCGGTTAGGTTATGGATGGCTGCCCCAAAAAACATGCGGCTACTATATAATAACATGCCGGTAGAAAAATTGGGTACTGTAATTTGTTCAATTCCTTTGGCCTCTGCTGTAGGCAAAACTGCTCCCCTTGCAGGGTCAATCATATCCTCAAAAACAAATTTACTGAAATCGTACCTTCTTTGAAGAATGCCACCTTGAAGGGCTGCATTGATTGCCCATTCCCTGTTTATTTCTAGGTTATATGAATAAATTCCACTGATACTAGTTGTTGTAAGAAAACCATCCCCAGCAACATCATACATGCTTACCATACCCAAACCGCTTTTTATCTTACCTAAGTAACCATCTACGCCAATAACTGCAGTTTTATAATTGTTTTGAAGGGCTGTATACTGAGAACGTGCATTTAAACCAACCCTGAATTTACGGGCAGCACCAGCCATAGCTGGATTTGTATATAGCGGAGAAGCGTAAAACTGACTTAATTGCGGATCTTGCGCACTGATATCCTGCCCAATTGCTAAACAAATTAATAAGGATACGAAAATCTTTTTCATCAACTTCTGGTATTATTGGTTTAAAAATAATAAATTAAATCTTAAACCCAAATTAAATTATTTTAATGTTTCAACTCAAAAATTACTTAAGTAAATTAAATATCAATTTTAACCTTAAAAATCAGGACAAGTTACTTTACGAGGTTTTGATTTTGGAACGCGCTTCTTTAATTCAAAGGCAATTGAAACCTCATGAGAATTGGTGGCTCCCGTCTTTGCCTTACTCATAGTTGCATCGTAAGAATAGCCAATTTTAATTTTAGGGGCTTTTATACCAACCAAAATAATTACGGCATCAGAATTTACTGAATTCTGACGGTAATATACACCACCCACAAAAGACCCTTTGCTCATATACATTCCCAAATTCACTTGGTTAAACTGACGTTGGGTTTTGAAAATCACATTCGGATACAAATTAACTTGGTTTCTTTCATTCCTATCCCTCACAATTGGAATGACCAAGCCTGCATGAGCAGTATATCTTCTAGGTATGGGATTTGAACTACCTATATAAAATGCTTGAGAAGGTTCAAATAAATTGTGTGCGGCAAAACCACCATAAAAACTTTTTGAGTATCCTATAATACCTGCACCAAAATTTGGAATAATGATGGAATTATCACCTGAAGGCTCATTTGTGGGCCTAATAAAACCTTGAGTAGTAACAATTTGATCAAACCACAGCAATTTACTAAAGTCTATGGTTTTTTGCATAATGCCCGCCTGAACAGCTGCTTGGATTGTAAATTTTCTATTAACAGGAATTTGGTATGCGTAAATGGCATTGATACCAGTAGTTTTTAATGTACCTACCCCTTGCTCATCATAAGAAGCCATTACCCCAAATGCACCATTAATCTTATCAAAATGCTCATCATAACTGAACGACCCCGTACGGAAAGCACCAGATACGCTAGGCCATTGGTTCCTAAAGTCCATGACAATTCTACCGTGATTTACACTACCAGCAAATGCAGGATTTGTATATATCGGATTGGCATAAAACTGAGAGAATTGCGGATCTTGCGCCCACGATTCTGCTCCCAGCAGTAGCATCATCCAAATAATTATATTTACCCTTATTACTGAGCTCTTGTTTGAATTCATTTAATTTAATGTCGATCCGATTCTAATTACCATAGAAATGCAATAATAATAATTTGTTTTAATAAACTTCACACTTAACAGCACAATTTGTTTTTATTTGTTAACGTTTAAAGCAGTATTAACGAATTTTCAATAATAAGTATTTTGTTTGTACCCATGCAATTTTTAAAAAAATTAAGAAAAATTAAGCATTTTCTGCTCATTTTCAGTTTGCTTTTTGTGGCTATTTGCGGGGGTATTCAGGCCCAAAATAATGCCATTTATACCGCTATTGACTGGAATTCAACTACTTCAAATAAGTTGGAATTTCCGGGTGCTGTTTACGATACAGCAAATGGCAATGCACCGATTTTTCAGAAAAAAATTAGCATTAACGCCAATCAAATTGAAAAAATTAATATTTTACCTCTCAAAGAATCTGATTTGGAAGCAAATAATTTTACAAGTTTTCCAAAAATTTCCAATTCATACAATGTAAATTATCACGTGGCCTATGAAAGAGGTGCAACTTTTTTAATGCTTTATTTTTGTCCGCTGCGAAAAGAAGGCAATCAATTAAAGAGATTGGATAATTTTAACATTGAAATTATTTATGGAAACAACCAAGCCGCTACAAGTTTAAAAAAGAAACCAGTTTATGCAGCCAATTCAGTTCTTGCGAGTGGTGATTGGGTAAAAATTGGTACCACGCAAAATGGTATTTATAGAATTGATTATGGAACCATTAGAAATCTTGGAATTAATCCAGATATCATTGATCCACGTAACATCAAATTATATGGAAGAGGTGCGGGCATGGTTCCACAAACAAATGCAGCAGAAAGAATAGACGACCTCAAAGAGATTCCAATTGGTTTTCAAGGGGAAAGCGATGGTAAATTTAACCCTAGCGACTTCATTACCTTTTATGGCGAATCACAAATTAACCAGTGGAGTTATGATGCAACTACCAAAGAGTATTCCTTTGTTTCTAATTTTTATTGTGATACAACCTATTACTTTTTAACTGTTGGTTCGAGCCCAGGAAAGCGCATTGCTAAAGTGAGTTCTACTACGGGTGAAAGTGCAGTAATTAACTCTTACACCTATTTATATCAATACAACAACGAAAAAAGCAACCTCATTAAAACAGGTAAGATTTGGGTTGGGGAAGATTTTGACCGCATTACCCAACAAAATTTTAATGTAAGTATTCCTTTTCTAATTACGTCTGAACCTATTAAATTTCGTTCATCAGTAACCGCTCGTTCATTTGTAAACAGCAACTTTCAAATTCAAGCAAATGGTGCACCCATCATGAACCAATTGTGTACGTCAGTTAACCCTGGTTACGAACAAAGTCATACTTGTGGTTTAATAATTGATAAAACTTCCTTTACAAGTAATTCTTCTAATTTTACCCTGAATTATTCTTATGATAAACCTGCAAGTGGAAGCATAGGTTGGCTCGATTTTTTTGAAATACAAGCAAAAGCAGAACTAAGGATATTGAATGGAAATTTTATCTTCAAAGATGCCAGTAACATTGGAGTTGGGAAAATTTCTAAATATGTTATTGGTTCAAACCGAACCTTAACGGTTTTAGATGTAAGCAACCCTGTTGAGCCTTATATAATAGAAGGAACATTTGCTGCAAACCAGTATTCATTTATTCATCCAACGGATAGCCTTAAAACATTTGCAGCTTATGATGGATCAAATTATTTACAGGTTGTAAACGGAGGTAAAATTGCCAATCAAAACCTGCATGCTTTGAGTAACCCTGATGGATTTATTATTGCACATCCTGCATTTATGAGTGAAGCAAAAAGATTAGCTAACCACCACCGTACAAAAGATAATTTTTCAATTCACGTGGTAAATATTCAAGAAATTTATAACGAATTTTCGGCTGGCTCGCCTGACCCTAGCGCCATTAGAGATTTTCTGCGGATGTTTTATAAAAGAGCTGCAACGCCAGCACAAATGCCCAAATATGTTACCTTGTTTGGAAGGGCTTCTTATGATTATAAATATAGAGAAAAACCGAATACCAATTTTATTCCAACCTTCGAAAGCTTAGCTTCATTTAGTCCTACCAATAGTTATTGCAGCGATGATTATTTGGGTTTTTTAGACGACAGTGAAGGTCGATGGGATGTTGGATCAAACCCTGGCGAACTATTAGATATTGGAATTGGCAGATTACCTGTGACCAATGAAACAGAGGCCAATGATGTGGTTAATAAAATAATAGCTTATACAGGCATTTCTTCCTTTAACCCTTGGCGCAACAAATTGGTTTTTGTAGCCGATGATGAAGATTATAATTCACATCAAACACAAGCAGATGGTATTGCCAATAGCCAATTGAGTAAATACCCCGAGTACAATGTAGAAAAAATATACCTAGATGCCTATAAAAAGGAAAGCACTGCTGGCGGAGCAAGGTTCCCCGATGCGCAAAAAGCCATCAATAATTCCATTGAAAGTGGTTGCTTGATTTTTAATTATACTGGTCATGGAGGTGAGGTAGGACTCACAGCAGAAAGGGTGATGGGCATAGACGACATCAATAGTTGGACCAATGGTTTGGAGTCGACAGGAGTTAGGTTGCCTTTGTTTTTAACTGCTACTTGTGAATTTAGTAGATTCGATGATCCTGCAAGGCTATCGGCTGGAGAATTGGCTTTGCTCAATCCGATTGGCGGGGCTATAGGTTTGTTTACAACAGTTAGGTTGGTTTATTCTGGGCAAAATGCAGCGCTGAATGAAAAGTTTTATGACAATGTTGGTTTCGATTCTATTTCACAATTGAATCCGCCACGCTTGGGAGATATTATAAAAAGGACAAAGAATGCCTATATTGATGATAACACCAGAAATTTTACCTTATTAGGTGATCCATTTTTAATGCTGGCTTATGCCAATTATGGCGTAAAAACCAGCAAAATAAATGGCAAAGATTTGGCCATATTTAACGACACCTTGAAGGCATTAAAGAAGTTTGAAATTAGTGGATTTGTTACCGATAAAATTGGCAATAAATTAACCAATTATAATGGCGAAATTTACCCTGTGATTTATGATAAATTCACTACTTATTCTACTCTTGGTCAAAACCCTCCATCAAGCCTCCCAATGCCTTTTGTTATGCAGAACAATGTACTTTATAGAGGCAAATCCAGCGTAACCAATGGTGATTTTACTTTCAGCTTTGTGGTTCCAAAAGACATTGCTTATGAATATGGCTATGGTAAAATTAGTTACTATTTTTATAACCCCACTACTGATGGAAATGGCTTTTACAATAAAATTAATATTGGTGGAACAGGCGATAGTGCTGCAATAGATAATAAAGGACCAAACATTGCGTTGTTTTTAAACGATCAAAAATTTGTGAATGGTGGCCTAACCAATGAAAATCCAAAATTGATAGCAAAATTATTTGACGAAAACGGAATCAATACTACAGGCAAAGGAATTGGTAGAGATTTAACTTTTGTAATAGACAATAACCAAACACAAGCAGTGATTGTAAATGATAAATACCAAGCCAATCTCAACTCTTATCAGAGTGGAGAGGTACAATACGATATCAAAAATTTATCAGTTGGAAAACACCAATTAAAATTTAAAGCTTATGATGTGTACAATAATATTGGAGAAACTACCATCGATTTTGAAGTACGGTCTTCGGAAAAACCAACTATTTTAAACTTATTGAATTACCCAAATCCATTCAATAATTCCACTACTTTCCATTTCGACCACAACTTAAATGGGCAAGAAATGAAGGTAATGATCCAAATATTTACTGTAAATGGTAGGTTAGTAAAAACCTTGCAATCACAGTCTAACGGGCTTGGAACTCATTTCGACCAATTATTTTGGGATGGTAAAGACGAATATGGCGATAAATTGGCAAATGGCGTTTACATTTACAAGTGTAAATTGCAATCGCCAGGACATAAAACCATAGAAAAATTAGAAAAATTGGTTATCTTAAATTAAATCTTGAAATTAGTCCGCAAATAATTGCACAAAACAGAATAATGAGAAATAATAAATTCAAACTTTCCTTTGTTTTTATAGGAATACTAAGTATAAATTTTGTAACAGAATCTAGCGCTCAAATTGCGACTTCTCAATTAGATGGCAGGCAAAATACCATAACAACTGCAGTTCCTTTCTTGATGATTATCCCAGAAGCGCGCGGAGGTGCAATGGGTGATGCAGGTGTGGCTTTGCCTAACGACGCTAATGCCATGCATTGGAATTTATCAAAAATAGTTTTCAATGAAAAAAAAGGAGCAGTTTCTCTTAGTTATACTCCTTGGTTAAGAAGTTTGGTGCCAGATATTTCTTTGGCTTATATGTCGGCTTACGGAAAAATAAACGATCGTTCTGCCATTTCTGGTTCACTTAGATATTTTTCATTAGGAAACATTCAGTTTACCGACCAATTTGGAAACCCTTTGGGAACTTATAACCCCAATGAATTGGCTGTTGACTTTGGTTATGCTTCCAGGTTATCTGAGCATTTCTCTTTAGGAATAGCCTTTAGGTATATTCGCAGCGATTTAGCAGGTGCATTCAACCAATCTCAGGCAGCTGTAAGAGCCGGCAACTCATACGCAGGTGATATCACTTCCTATTATACCAACAAAACCAAGATAAAATTAGAAGGTAAAAAGTATAACCTTAACTACGCATTCGGAGGTGCCATTACAAATATTGGTTCAAAAATCTCATACACCAGTAAACAATTCGAAAATTTCATCCCCATTAATTTGCGCGTAGGAACTTATGGCATGATTGAAATTGACAAATACAATTCAATTGCCTTGGCTGTGGATTTTAATAAACTCATGGTACCTTCTAACCCTATTTATGCAAGGGATAGCTCAGGAATTATTATTTTTGGTTCAGACAATAAACCTGTTATAAACGAAGGATACGATCCTGATGTTCCAATTATTCAAGGTATGATCCAATCTTTCTATGACGCGCCGGGAGGTTTTAAAGAAGAGTTGCAAGAAATTACTATTTCTACTGGTTTAGAGTATTGGTACGACAAACAATTTGCTTTGCGTGCTGGTTATTTTCATGAAAGTGAATTCAAGGGTAATAGAAAATTCATGACTTTTGGCGCTGGTTTCCGCTTCAATGTTTTTGGATTGGATTTATCCTACTTGGTGCCAATTGAACAAAGAAATCCATTAGAAAGAACTTTGCGTTTTACCTTGATATTCGACTTTGATGCCTTTACCAGTCAGGATAAAGAACAAACCCCTAGCCCAATAACAGAATAATGCGTATAGGATTTGGATTTGATGTTCATCAGTTGGTTGAAGGAAGAGATTTTATTTTAGGAGGAATAAAAATTCCATCCGAAAAAGGAATACTCGGACACAGTGATGCTGATGTTTTATTACACGCTATTTCTGATGCCATTCTTGGTGCCTTAGCACTTGGCGATATTGGCGTTCACTTCCCAGATACCAGCGACACCAACAAGGGCATAGATAGCAAAATTATTTTACAAAAATGCATTTCATTGGCCAAAGAAAAAGGTTATGTGATTGGCAATTTAGATACCACCATTGTTTGTGAAATGCCAAAAGTAATGCCGCATGCATTGGCCATGCGAACTTGCATTGCTACCATTT
>CAMCJW010000092.1 GCA_945875195.1 Chitinophaga pinensis
TTATTGGTAATCTCTTGAAACCTGGTTATTAATTAAACTAGCGAAACTTGCGAAATTTTAAATTATCAATTGGTATCAAAACAATAGAATAAAAAAACGGGGCCAGTTACCTGGACCCCGCTTTAGCCTATGAAACAAATTGCGCCTCTACCCCTAGGACGCAATTATCTTTATAATTAACCGAACTGGCATAAACCAAACAGCAATTATTTATTTTCTGGGTGCAAGATAATTCTTTTTTATAATAAATCAAGAAAAAAATTATTTTTTGAAAAAAACGGGGTCAGTTACCTGAACCCCGCTTTAGCCTATGAAACAAATTACGCCCTACCCCTAGGACGCAATTATCTTTATTTTTTGTACTCTGTTGATTTAACAACTGGCACGCCAAATTTCACTTTCAAATTGTTTGACAAAAGTAACATAACTGGAACTAATATCAAAGTTAAAAATGTGGCAAAACTTAAACCAAAAATCATTGTCCAACTTAAAGGACCCCAAAAGGCCACATTATCACCCCCAAAATGGATATGTGGGTTCAACTCACTGAATAATGCAACGAAATCAATATTTAAACCAACCGCTAATGGGATCAAACCTAAAATTGTAGCAGAAGCTGTGAGGATTACTGGCGTCATCCTAGTTTTTCCTGCTTCAATAATGGCCTCTTTGTATGGCATTCCTTGCTCCATCAGTTGGTCTGTAAATTCAACCAAGAGAATACCATTTCTCACCACAATACCGGCTAGGGCAATTACACCAACCCCTGTCATAACAATTGAAACCGACATATTAAATATAGACAAGCCCAAAAGTACACCAATGATACTAAAGAAGATTTCAACAAAAATGATCAGAGGCTTAGAAACGGAATTAAACTGGGTTACCAAAATTAAGAAAATCAATCCAAAAGAAATTAGCATCGCTTTTCCCAGAAAAGCACCTGTTTCGGCCTGTTTTTCTTGCTCGCCTGTTAGGTTCACATTTACTGAACGCGGGAGCGGATATCTTTTAACCGCCTTCTTTATTTTATCAACTATTTCATTCGCATTGTAACCACTCAAAACATTTGAAGAAATGGTAACTAGCCTTTTTTGGTTCTTTCTTTTAATTCCTCCAAAGGTATTACCATAGCTAACTTTAGCAACTGATGATAAAGGAACCTGCCTAATTAAACCACCCATATTCATATCTCGGAAAGTGATTTTTAAATTCATCAAAGCGTTAACATTGTTTCTTTGGTCAAAAGCGTATCTTAATTGAATTGGGTAATCATCTTTTGCATCTTTGAACTTAGAAACCTCAGCCCCAAAAATGGCATCGCGCAATTCTTTGCCAATTACTGCCGTAGAAATACCCTCTCGGTTTGCTCTTTCACGGTCAATTTCAATCACAATTTCTGGCTTATTGGTTTGCAAATCTGATTTTAATTCTTCTATTCCTGGAATCTGCAAAGAATCTAAATATCGCTTCACATCTTTTGATTCAACTGTTAATTGCTCAAATTCATCTCCTGTGATTTCAATATTAATAGGCTTACCAGTAGGCGGCCCACCTTGCTCTTGTTCAACGGTAATCTCTGCTCCAGGCATGCCTTTTACAGCTTCTCTAATCTTGTCTAAGTATACAACCGTGCTTTCACCATCTCTTCTTCCAAATGGAACAAAAGCCACCGTAACTTTACCTAAATGCGGACTTACACTAAAATCAAAGCTCTGGGGATTATTGGCTCCAACCGCAACATTTGAAATGACAGATTCAACTATTGGATTGCTATCACCAACTACGGCAAATATTTTATCTTCAATAATATGTGTAATGGAATCAGTATATACTTGGTCGGTACCAATTGGTAATGAAATGTAGGTATATACAAAATTAGGCTCACTTTGAGGGAAGAATTCAACTTTCGGACTCCTAATGGCGGTCAATGCAATTGAAAAGAAAAACAAAACAACCGTTCCTACTAAAATCCATCTGGGCTTGTTACCCTCCAAAATTACCAATAAAATTTTCTTGTATTTTTCCTGAACCGATGGCCATGTTTTGTTCTGAAATTTTTCAATTACCTGATGTAATACAAATCGGTTCAAACAGTATAAACCATATAAGGTTAGTACAAAGTTTCCTAAACCCCAATTTTTGGCTAAATAGGAGAGTAAAATGATAACACCAAAAACAATTGAGGTAATTTTAAATCCTTTAGTAACTTTTCTTTTCTCTTCACCTTCATGGTGTGGTTTCATGAAATCAACAGCAAATACTGGGTTAATGATATAGGCAACTAGTAAGGAAGCCAATAAAGTTACGATGAGTGTGATTGGCAGGTAGAACATAAATTTACCAATAACACCTTGCCAAAATGCCAATGGGATAAATGGCGCCAATGTTGTTAATGTACCAGATAAAACTGGTAAAAATACTTCTCCTGCAGCCATCTTAGCGGCCTTTACAATTGGCACCTTACCATGGTCAAATATTCGATGGGTATTTTCAATTACCACAATTGCATCATCTACAACAATACCCAATGCAAGTAAGAATGCAAATAGTACAATCATGTTTAAGGTAAAGCCAATTACTGGCATAAACATAAAAGCAATAAACATGGAAAGTGGGACAGACATTGCCACAAAAATGGCATTGGTGGTTCCCATGAAAAACATTAAAATTATGGTTACCAAAATAAAACCAATGATAATAGTATTAATCAAATCATCTAAGGTAACTTTGGTTTTATCTGATTGGTCACCTGTAATGGTAAGCTTCAATCCTTTGGGGAAATGCTCCTCTTGCATCTCCTTAGAAATCTCTTTAATTTTATCTGAAGCGTCTATTAGGTTCATACCGCTTTTTTTGATTACATTTAAAGTAACCACATTATCATGGTCTAAGCGAGAGTAGCTCTCCTTTTCCTTAAAACCATCTGTAATAACAGCAATATCTTTTAAATAAATGGTAGCGCCACTTCCAGAACGAATAATGATATCTCCAATTTTGCTTGATTCTGTATATTGTCCAACAACATTGATAGAACGCTTTAATCCATCCATTTTCACCTGACCACCAGAAATAGTCATGTTTTCGTATTTGATGGCACTTTCAATATCGCGCATGGTAATATCAGCAGCCTGCATTTTATACATATCTACATCTACCTGAATTTCTTTATCGAGTGCGCCAACAATATCGCAACGAGTTATTTCTTTTAAACCTTCAATTCTATCCTTTAAATCATCTGCATAATCTTTTAGTTTGTCTAAAGAATAATCACCAGAAAGATGCACATTCATGATTGGAATTTGAGATACATCAATATCAATAACCTCTGGTTCGCGGGTAAGATCATTTGGCAGATCTTTACGTGCTTTATCCACTGCATCTTTAACCCTTTGCTTGGCAACAGGTACATCTACATCGGTATTGAATTCAATATTAATCATTGAAAAATCTTGAATAGAGCTGCTATTCACTTGCTTAACTCCATTGATAGATTTTACTTGTTTTTCAATATGCTTGGTCACTAAATTCTCCATGTCTTTGGGAGCGGTACCAGCATAAATAGTATTCACTAAAATTTGAGGAAATACTACTTCGGGAAATTGTTCCTTAGGTAAGTTCATATAACTCATTATACCAGCAAGGGTGATAATGATGGTCATTATATAAACACTCGTTTTATTATTTATAGCCCAACTGGAAGGCTTAAATTCTTTGATTTTATCAAGCATGTGTAGTTGATTATTACTAATTTATTGAATTAAAACTTGATCAAATCATTGTCGTTCAAATCTTGGTACCCAGTTGTAATCAGCATATCACCAGCAGTTAATCCAGAAATTATTTCTGCCTTATCTTGATAAATTTTACCAATTTTCACTTCTTTTTTCAAAGCCGCTTGTTTACCATTTATTGTTTGAGCAACTACCACATAACTATTGTTCTCAGTTTTTTGAATGGTATTTACTGGAACTACTAAAGCATTCTTTGATTGGTAATCCATTACTTTGAATACACAAATCATGTTTGGAATAAAATCTTTGCCAGCGGGTAAATTTGCCTCTATGGTAAAAGTACGGTTCATCTGATTAATAACTCTAGAAGTAAAAGAGATTGAAGAAATAACCTCTTTGTTTTCTAAATCAGGGAACATCAATTTAACCAAATTACCCTCACGAATCTGACTTGCATAAGTTTCGGCAACATCTGCCTTGGCTTTTAAGTTATTGAAATTTACCACCCTAAAGCAAGGCATACCAGGCGCTATGTTTTGACCAATCTTAGCAAACACCTCATCAATGGCTCCATTAATTGGCGATTTAATGCTATACATATCTAGGTTCTCCTTAAGCGTATTTAACTTTTGCTCTAAGGACTCTTTGTTGTTTTTTGCTGTTAGGTATTGAATTTCTGTACCAACCTCTTTTTCCCAAAGTGCTTTTTGTTTGTTGTAAACATCGGTTGCAAATTTTAGGCTCACTTTTAAATCATCCATTTGTCTTTTAACAATTTCAGCATCTAATTCGGCCAACACTTGACCGGTCCTTACCATGTCGCCCGTTTTCACCAATACACGAATTACTGGGCCCATTGCTCTGGCACTAATGGTGGTATTTTCGTCGCCATCTACCCTACCTTGAACGTCAATGTAATGATCAAAATTGGTATTCGCAATGGGTGTCACCATCACATACTTTACCTTATCGGTATTGGCACCAGAAGTATCACCCAATGCTACAATCTCTTCCTCTAAAGTTCTAATCTGAGAAGTTAATTCAGATTGTTTAGCCTTCAATTTTTCAATTTGTTCCTTCTTTTTTTCTACAGTATTTGAACCTCCGCAAGAAGCCATAATACCAATACTCAATACGAGTAATAAACCATTTACCAATCTTTTCATCTTTATATATTTTGTTATTTTTTATTATTTAATTAAACCCAATGCTTTTTTCAACTCCATTTCAGCAGAAAAATATTCATAAATGGTGGTTAATAAATTGGTTCTAGAATTTTCTAAATCGGTTTGCACAGTAGTAAGTTCAAGGCTTGAACCGACTCCATTTTTATATTTCAAATTCATTCGATCATAAATGTCTTGAGCCAATTTTAGATTCTCTCTTTGAATCTCCAATTGCTGACTAGATCTTAAAAAATTGGCTTTAGCCTGGTAAACTTGTTGGTTAATTACATTCTCAAAGTTTTTGATGTCATTTTCTGTTTTAGTAATACCAATTTTTGCTTGTTGGGTTTGGGCATTTTTTCTTAAGCCATCAAAAATTGGAAGTGTTGCACTTAAACCAATACTTGTACCAGGATATAACTTATTGTACAAACCTCCTAGTTCATCGCCAAAAGCATTTTGTTGGTGGTTGGCAAATGCAAATAAAGAAGGAAAATAGCCTGCGGTATATCTTTTCTTATCTAAGTTGTTTAACGACAATTGTTGTTGCAGCATTTTATATTCAATTCGGTTCAAGTAGTTTACTTTATCTTCTATTGCAGATATTTTTGAGGCATCATATAATTTTTCTAACACATCGGTTAGCACTATACTATCTGCAACCGACATTCCCATTTGAAGCTTTAAAATCATCTTCGAAACTTCCTTTTGATCGTGGATTTTCTCCTTTTGTAAAGTAAGATTAGAAAGTTGAAGTGTTAAACGATCTACGTCAATCTTCTCAGAAAATCCGTTCTTGTAAAATTGAGTGATATCTGATTTGGTTTTCTGCAAACTTTCAATATTCTTCTGCATCATTTTTTCATTTGCCTCTAGCAGTAAAACCAAATAATATGCCTTCGACACGTTGACCTCAGTTTCAATTTCATTTCTTGAAACATTAAGTTGAGCCAAATTCACAAATTCCTTCGAAGCTTTTACTCCTAAAATAAAAGTACCATCAAACAATAATTGATTTGCACTAATGGTTACATTACTTGTAAAAGGTCGACCAAACTTTAGTTCTAAGAACTCTGGTCCTTGACCAGTAAAATTTGGAATAACCTGAACAGGAATTTGCACATTACTTATAATATTACCACTTGCATTGATTTGTGGCAAACCGCTCGCTAAAATTTCATTTACTTTCTTCTGACTAGAAGCTACCTCCAATTTGTTGTTTTGAAGTGAATAGTTGTACTTCTTGGCAAAATCAATTGCTTCGCGCAATGAAAAGCTTTGCGTTTGAGCCTGCTGTGCTTCACTCCTGGCCAAAAACAGGTTAAACACAGTTAAAAAAACAATGGACTGAATTCTCATTTTTATGATTTAATTAAATTTTCGTTGTATAAATTGCTTTGCTTCAATATCTCCAAACCCTTTTCGGTACAAATAGACCTCAAATGGTAACGCATCATTTCTGAATGCACCCTTTTAAAATCAAAATTATCGGAAAGGTAATAATCAGGGTTCATCATAAAATCTACCAAATGAATGTAGAACTTTGCTGTTAATGCATTATCCAAATCTTGGTGATAATAGCCCTTCAATTTGCCATCAGAAATATTTTCTAGTACTTGATTGTATATAAACTCTATGCGAAAGTGATTCAATTTTTCCCAAGTTGCTTTAAAGTACTTCTTTAAATCAAATAAAATACTTTGGTTAATTTGCTTTTTAAGGTCACTAAATGTATCAGTGATCATGAGCATAAATTCAACAGGATTTTCTATTTCTTGGCAAATTTTTAAACACTCTCTTTCCTCAGCACAAATATGTCTCACCACAGTTTGGTCAACCAAACTGGTTTTGTCCTCAAAAAATTGATACAAGGTTTTTTTTGAAATACCCAATTCTCGGGCAATGTCATCCATTGTTATGCTCTTAAAGCCATATTTCAAAAATAAGCCCTCTGCACCATTGAGTATTTTATTTTTCACTTCTTCGGGCATGCTTTATACTTTTTTAACACCACAAAGATAGAAACAAAATAAACATTGGAAACTTTTGTTATTTTAAAAGTTTCCAATGTTTACCAAAGGGCTGATTATGAGTTTAATTATTTTCAGTAGTGAATTTGGTTCAAGCCGAATGAAAGCCTAATTTTACACACTAAATGGAAAACAGACCTTATTTAGTGGGGATTTCTGGAGGAAGTGCCAGTGGTAAAACGTCGTTTTTAAATGCGTTAAAGAAACGATTCCCTGAAAATCAATTATGTATTATCTCACAAGACAATTATTACAAATTGGCCTTTGAGCACCAATTGGATGAAAATGGGCATATCAATTTTGATTTGCCAGAATGTGTAGATTTAGATGCCTTTGCTGAAGATATTTATAAACTGCATAGAGGAGAAAGCATACAAAGACATGAATACAGATTTCAACATGAAGACCAAAAAGGAGATTTACTCACTTTTGACCCAGCACCTATTATAGTATGCGAAGGCTTATTCATCTTTTATTATGAGAGAATATTTAAGCAATTTGATTTGAAAATCTTCATCAGCGCAGAGGAAGAGATAGCTTTTCAGAGAAGAATAAAAAGAGATGTGGCAGAAAGAAATATCAGTGAAGATTTTGTTTTATACCAATGGAAAAATCATGTATTGCCCTCTTATAGAAAATATTTGCTGCCCTTTATGGCACAGGCAGATATGATTATCAATAACAATACCCATTTTGATAATAGCTTAATGGTTATTGCCGATTACCTTTATAACAAACAACAATTAAACAGCACTAGCCGCTAATGGCTTGAGTAGCCATTACTATTCTAATTTTTAGCTTGGTTCCTGTTGCCAAAACATCTACTAAATCTTGTATGGTTAGGGTCGCATCCATGCGCAACACAACGCTTAAATCTGGTTCGTTTTGAACCAAATTTTTGATGGCATTTTCTAAATCGGCTGGAACAATTAGTTTGTCGTTTAAATAATATTCTTTGTCTTTTGTGATGGTAAGGTTTACCTGCTTTTTAATTACGCCTTGCGATGGCACTGATTTAGGTAACAATACCTTTATCACACTTGGGTTTGCCAGAGTAGATATAATCAAGAAAAACAAGAGCAAAAAGAACATAATATCGTTTAAAGACGATGTTGCCACCTCTGCCTCAAAACGCTTCTTTCTTCTAAAATTCATAGTTTTTTGTTTTGACTAACTCTCTAAAACATCAATAAAATCAACAGCTGTAGCCTGCATTTTGTGGTTGAACCTATCTATGCGCGAATTTAATAAATGATATCCAGTATAGGCCAATACTCCAACAATTAATCCCGCTCCTGAGGTAATCATCTTTACATACAAACCACCTGCAATAACATCAATGGATATATTATTGCTTTGAGCAATATCATAAAATATTTTAATAATACCAGCAATGGTTCCAATAAAGCCCAACATAGGTGCTATACCTGCGGTTAAACCTAAAAAGCTTAAATTCTTTTCTACCTTATCCATTTCTAAGCCAGCAGCGCTTTCCATGGCACTTTCAATATCTTTAATAGGCTTGCCAATTCTTGTAACACCTTTCTCAATAACCCTGCTTATAGGTGTATTTATTCTCTGGCAATAAGCCTTTGCAGCTTTAATATCTCCTTTACCAAGCAAGTCTTTTATGTTATTCATAAAATTACTTTCCAACTTAAAAGCCGCTTGAATATATATAATCCTTTCAATAATAAAATATATGCTGAGCATTGATAGTAGAACTATAGGAATCATAATAATTCCACCTTTGATAATTAAATCGAACAAACTTAAACCCTGATTTTCCATATTTACTACTTTATGAGTGAACGAAACTAGATTTCTATCTAGTATTTCTCGTTTTCACTTACCCACAGATTGTCTAAATAAGAGCCATAAATTCAAAAAAAATGGGCAAAAAATTGCAAACAGCCTGATTATCAGTCAAATTTTTGTTTTTTGCTTTTAGGACTTACTCCCCTTATATTTGCCAGCCTTAGAAAATTTAATTTGAATTAAACCCAATGGGTTCAAACAGATAATTTTAAACAGGCAAAAAATTGAATTTTTAAATAGAATCAGAAATATACAATGAAAAGTAAAGGAGCAGTTAAGTTTTTTGCTATCGCTTTGGTACTGGTGAGCATTTTCCAGTTATCATTCACTTGGAAAACCAACCAGATTGAGAACGATGCAAAAGAATTTGCCAATGGCAACGAACAATTAGAGCGTGGGTACCTCGATTCAATCTCAAGAATGCAGGTATACAATTTCTTAGGATTTAAGAAGTTTACCTACCTACAATGTAAAGAAAGAGAGTTAAATTTAGGTCTCGATTTACAAGGTGGTATGAACGTAACCCTAGAGGTTTCGCTATCAGATTTAGTAAGAGGATTGTCGAACAATAATCCTGACCCTAAATTCAACGAAGCAATAAACATCTCTGCAGAGCGATTGAAAACTAGTCAGAAAGACTACGTAACCCTATTTGCGGAAGCATTCAAGGAAGTAGCTCCAGAGGCAAAACTATCGGCCATATTTGTTAACCCAAGTAATAGAGAAAGAATCAAACTTTCTTCAACCAACGAGGAAGTGATTACTTATATTCGTGATGAGGCCAACCAAGCAATTGATCGTTCATTCCAAATCTTACGTGCTCGTATTGATAAATTTGGTGTAACACAACCAAACATTCAAAAATTAGAAGGTAGTGGTCGCATCTTGGTTGAATTGCCAGGTGTAGACAACCCTGCTCGTGTACGTAAATTACTACAAGGTTCAGCCAAATTGGAATTTTTTGAGACCTTTGATAACCCTGAAGCTTTCAAATACATTAGTGCAGCCAA
>CAMCJW010000093.1 GCA_945875195.1 Chitinophaga pinensis
AATTGATGTAGACTATATGGCCTACATGCTCAAGTACGATTCAACCCACGGCGTTTTCAAGGGTGAAATTGCCATTGAAGGTGGTAACCTGGTTGTTAATGGTAAAACCATTCGTGTGACTGCAGAAAGAGACCCAGCAAATTTAAAATGGGATGCAGTTGGCGCAGAATATGTAGTTGAATCTACTGGTTTGTTTTTAACTTTAGAATCTGCTGGTGCTCATATTAAAGCTGGTGCAAAACGTGTTATCATGAGCGCGCCTGCTAAAGATGATACGCCTACTTTTGTTATGGGTGTGAACCAAGAGAAGTACACTGCTGATATGACTATTGTATCAAATGCTTCTTGTACCACCAATTGCCTTGCTCCTATTGCTAAGGTATTAAATGATAATTTCGGAATCTTAGAAGGCTTAATGACAACAGTTCACGCTGTAACTGCTACTCAAAAAACAGTTGATAGTCCTTCTGCTAAAGATTGGAGAGGTGGCCGTGGTGCTTACCAAAATATTATTCCTTCGAGCACTGGTGCTGCTAAAGCTGTAGGCTTGGTAATTCCTGAATTAAAAGGAAAATTAACTGGTATGAGTTTCCGTGTTCCTACCCCAGACGTTTCTGTGGTTGATTTAACTTGCAGATTGGTTAAAGGCGCTAGCTATGAAACCATAAAAGCTGCCATGAAACATGCTTCAGAAAATGAAATGAAAGGCATTCTTGGCTACACCGAAGACGAAGTAGTTAGCTGCGATTTCTTAGGCGATGCGCGTACTTCTATTTTTGATGCAAAAGCTGGTATCTCATTAAACGATAATTTTGTAAAAGTTGTTTCTTGGTACGATAACGAATGGGGCTATAGCAACAAAGTGGTAGATTTGATTTGCCATATGGATACTGTGAAGTAGGTCTTTTAGCTGTTGGCTGTTGGCTGTTGGCTTCTGGCATTTGATATAATTTAAAAGCTTTGGGGTTTCCCGGAGCTTTTTTTGTTTTGGGGTAATTAGGATGTTTTGGGGTTCATGTTTGGGCGGTAGGACAGGTCGCGACCTGTCCGTATATTTTGTGTTTAACCGTTACATTCGCATTGATTGATTTTCTCCGTCCTAATATTAACCTCAGGTAGGACAGGTCGCGACCTGTCCCTACCTTTTATTTTTACCCGCATTATTCCTTCTCCACATCTCCACATCTCCACATCTCCCCATCTTCATCTTTGGCATTGTTTTTGGATAGAAGGATAATATCATTAACTTTAACTACTATAAACCACAAAATCATGAAAACAAATCTTAGAATCCTGTTACGTTCAGGAGTACTTTTATTGGCATTTGCAGTTGCTTTTGCCTCTTGTAAATCTAAAAAGAACAAGGTAACTCCAATTGAAAACAGCACTGGTGCTGTTGAAATAAGTGTTCCTTTTAGTGAGGGAAAATACTATTCAGATAAAGAAAACTTTAGAGCCAAGAGCAGCGGTAGTAGTCCGGATTTGCAAACTGCCAAGAAGATTGCCCTTCAAAATGCAAAATCAGAGATGGCCGGTTTGATCCAAACTACCATTAAGAAAGTAACCGATCAATATACCCAACAACGCACCGTTGGCAACCAAGTTGATTTCAACAACAAGTTTGAAGAATTGGCTCGCGAGGTTACTAACCAAGAATTAGTAGATGTGAAGGTTTTGGGCGAAAAATTATTCAAAGAAACCAATAACTCTTATACTTATTGGATAGCCATTGAGGCCAACAAACAAGCCGTATTAAATGGCATAGATAAAGGTATTGCCAATAACAAAAAGATTGAGCAGGATTACGATAAGAAAAAGTTCGAAGAAATCTTCAACGCCGAAATGGATAAATTAGCCAAGGAGCGTAGTGGCCAATAGTTTATTTTTCACTACAAAGAAACAAAGCAACAATTTTTTTTTCCTTTAAGCCTCGAGCTTAATTTTTTAAAAAATTAAAGAAAAAATATATACGTTCAATTAATTTGTTGCTTTGTTTCTTTGTGTAAAAACCATACTTCATCTGGTTCAAAATAAAATTTTTGCTTTGTGTAAAAACCATCCAAAAAAAAATGAAAAGCTATCTACATTTACGTGCGATTTGGATCTTGTTGGCCATTGGGCTGGTGGGATGCGGTGTGCGCAAAGTGGATGTAAATAGCAGCAGAAAACCAGGATGGGTTGCGCAAAGACCAACCAATACTGAGTATTATATTGGTATTGGTCATAGCAGCAAACTCAACAATAGTGGCGACTTTCAGCGGGTGGCCAAGAAAAATGCATTAGACGATATGATGGGCGAAATAAAGGTTACCGTTTCTAGTAACTCCATCTTATCGCAATACCAAAACAACCAAAATTTTAGTCAGCAGTTTTTTTCCGACACCCGAATGATTGCTTCCGAAACCATGGAAGGCTATCAAGTATTGGATAGCTGGGAAGACAAAACCGACTATTGGATTTACTATAGGTTGAGCAAGGCAGATTTTGAGGCTTACAAAAGAAAAAAATTGTATGAGGCTTTAGAAAAATCGATTGACTTCCTGAACCGAGCCGATAAATTAAATGTAGAAACTGAATTTGTTCAAAAACTTCAATTGAGAATTAAAGCTGCCATCAGCTTGCAAAATTACTTGAATGAATCTATTGAAACTGATTACAATGGTCGCAGGGTATTTTTACTCAATGAAATTTTATCGCAGTTACAGAATCAATTGTATTTGGTTCAAATAAGAGCAAGTGAACAAGAAATAGCTGTGGTAATGGGTAAGCCTTTGGATCATCCAATAACTGCAAGCACACAACTAAAAACATCGGATACTAGTTTTGGCATTATACCCTATTTGCCATTGCTGATTGAGGGCAGAAATATTCTGCTCAAAGGCAATGTTTCTGCCGAAACGCAGGCGGATGGCTCTGCGCAATTTGGCATCAGTAGCATTCAATGTTCTGAACCTATACAAGTGCTCAATATCAAAACCAATCTTAAAAAATTGATGATGGGCGATAGTGTGAATATAAGCATGGAAAAACTCTTGCTGAACCTGGATGGACCAATTGCCAATATAAGGGTGAACTTGGCTCCCATTAAAATTTACATGCAAAGCAAAGAGCTGAACCTAGATCAAAAAATGTATTATACCATTCTTGAACCGGCACTTAAAAAGAAGCTCATGGAAAAGGGATGTTCGTTTGTTAAAACCACCGAGCAAGCAGATTATATCATTGAATTGGAAGCCAATACCAAAGACTTAGGTGTGATGTGGGGAAATATGTTGCGTTCAACCATAGATTTAGACATTGTTTTAAAGGATGCCAAGACCCAAAGTGAAATCATGCATGATGCCATAGGAGGTATACAAGGTTATCAAACCACCAAGGAAAAAGCGGGCCTTGAGGCATACAAAGCCATGAATACCGAAATGATGAAACGCATATACCCGGCAATCGAAGGGAAAATTTTCCCGTTGTAGGGGCGAAAAATCTTTCGCCCTTTTGCCGTAACGCATAATATTCTTGTGGGAGAAAGAATGTTTTGTCTCAAATGTTTGAGGGCGAAAGATTTTTCGCCCGTACATGAGATTGCCCGGGAAATTTGCGTAGGGGCGAAAAATCTTTCGCCCTTACATGAGATTGCCCGGGGAATTTGCGCAGAGGCGAATAATTAGTCGCCCCTACAACGACATCGTTTCTTTGAATTTTACGGCTTGGCGGCGGCTGACTTCGATTTTGCTGCCGTCTTTCATGTAAAATAAAAATCCGGAATTGAAGAATGGCTCAATCCTATCAAGGTAATTGAGGTTGATGATTTGTTGGCGATTGGCTCTAAAGAATATTTGGTCGCTCAATCTTTCATCTAAGGAGTTAAGCGTTCTATGAATGAGCGGTTGGTATTTATCGAAATAAATTTTGGCATAATTGCCAGCTGATTCTATCATCTTTATTTCATCCAATTTAATGTACCAACAACGATCGCCATCTCTGATAAAAACCTTTTCATCTGGCATTAACCTTGCCCTGAGTTTTTCTAGGCGCAATTCCTCAATTTGCTTCTTTGCTTTTAAAATAGCTTCACCTAACCTGTCCTTTTGAATAGGCTTGAGCAAGTAATCCAATGCATTTACCTCAAAAGCTTTGATGGCAAATTCATCATAAGCAGTGGTAAAAATAATAGAAGGTGTTTCAATTAAATCTTCTAATAAATCGAACCCTGTTTTCTCAGGCATTTGAATGTCGAGAAATATCAATTGAGGCTTCAATT
The DNA here is from genome assembly GCA_945875195.1 of Chitinophaga pinensis. Classification (GTDB taxonomy): domain Bacteria; phylum Bacteroidota; class Bacteroidia; order UKL13-3; family UKL13-3; genus B1. Next base: position 4,259 of record CAMCJW010000093.1, read on the forward strand.
TATCAATCATTTCAAGGGCTTCATCTACATTAGAAGCCTCACCTATTATTTGTATTTCGGTATGTTCTTTTAGTAGATTTTTCAATCCTTCGCGAGCCAAACGCTCATCATCAACTAGAATGGTTTGTATCATAATGGTAGTGTTATTTTAGTGATTACTTCCTTGTCGTTTAAATTTTCTATGGTAAAACATGCGCGGTCTTCAAACAAAATTGCTATGCGCTCGCGGGTGTTCTCAACCCCAAATCCTAGCTCATGTTCATTTGGTTCAAACCGACCTGTATTGATAATTTGAACTAGCAATTGCGTTTCATTTTGCGAGGCTTTTAGCTGAACCAAACCGCCATCTCTTGATTTAGAAATACCATGTTTAACGGCATTTTCAACCAAAGTTTGCAACATCATTGGTGGCACTTTTGCGGTTAAAACGGCTTCATCAATTTCCAATTTTATGGCTAACCTATCGTCGAAACGAATTTTTTCTATGGCCAAATAATCATTTACTGTTTCTAATTCTTGCTTCATAGAAACCACTTTTTCTCTACTCATTTGCAAGGAGTTTCTGAGCAAGCTACTCAATCTGTTTATGGCTTCTTTGGATAGCTCAGGATCAATATCTACAAGGGTTCTGATGCTGTTTAAAGAATTAAAGAGGAAATGCGGATTGAGTTGCGTTTTTAAATTTTGGTATTGGTTTTCTTTGATAATGGCCTGCAATTGGTACTTTGCTTTTTCGGCCTCCAATGATCTTTCCCAGTATTGAAACAAATGGTAAACCAATGCCCAAAGCAAAATATATTTACTCCAATTGAATAGGTAATTAAAAATGAGAATGGTGTCAATAGGCAATTGGTTCATCAATGGAACAGTGAGCCTGTCGAGATATATATTGAGAATAGTGAGCAAAAAAGAAACAAAGCCAATGCTTAACACCGCAATAGGAAGCAATCTTTTAATGGGCAGGTTGATCCAACTCGTTTTGATGATAAAAATACGGTAGAGGTGCGTGAGGGTAATACCTGCAACAAAATTAATGGCAACGTTTAGGACCAGCAATTCATTGAAGCCATAAATGTTTCCATAGCCAATGAATTCAAGTAAAACAAATAGAAACCAACCACCTATCTGACAAAGCCAATACAGCGTATTCTTTTTCATTAGGGTAAAGATAAAAGAAAATGAGCAGGAAATTAAAAGGCACTTACATAAAAGGTTCAGCCAATGGTTAAAAGCGAAAATAGGAATATGAGATTTTGAAAAAAGGTAAAAACAAAAAGGCCGAACCATGAATGAGGTTCGGCCTTTCCGATAAAATGTTATAGCAATTAGGCTAGAACTACTACTTTGTTGTTGAGTACTTCTACCACACCACCACTCACTTCAAACTCTTGTTTGCCTTCTTTATTTTTAACCACAATCTTTCCTTTTTCAAGGCTAGATATGAGGGCCGCGTGACCTTTCAATATTTGAAAGCTACCGTTACTTCCAGGAAGTGTTACGGCATCAATTTGGCCACTGAATATGGTTTTATCGGCAGTAATGATATCTAATTGCATGTGAATTTTTCTATTAATTATGCATTGATTTCGGCCAACATTTTCTCTCCTTTGGCAATAGCATCTTCGATGTTACCAACTAAGTTAAATGCAGCTTCAGGATATTTGTCTACTTCACCATCCATGATCATGTTGAAACCTTTGATGGTATCTTCAATTGGCACCAATACACCTTTTAAACCGGTGAACTGTTCTGCCACGTGGAAAGGCTGAGACAAGAAACGTTGCACACGACGAGCGCGCGATACAACCAATTTATCTTCATCACTTAACTCGTCCATACCCAAGATGGCAATGATATCTTGCAATTCTTTGTAACGTTGTAAAGTAGATTTAACGCGTTGCGCGCAATTGTAATGTGCATCTCCTACTACCGCAGCAGAAAGGATACGTGAAGTTGAATCCAAAGGATCTACCGCAGGGTAAATACCCAATTCAGCAATTTTACGACTCAATACCGTAGTTGCATCTAAGTGGGCAAATGTTGTTGCCGGAGCTGGATCCGTTAAGTCATCCGCAGGTACGTATACGGCTTGAACCGAAGTGATTGAACCACGTTTGGTTGAAGTAATACGTTCTTGCATGGCACCCATTTCTGAGGCCAAAGTTGGTTGGTAACCTACCGCTGAAGGCATACGACCTAAAAGAGCCGAAACTTCAGAACCCGCTTGGGTAAAACGGAAGATATTGTCAACAAAGAATAAGATATCGCGACCACCAGATTTTTCATCACCATCACGGAAATATTCGGCCATGGTTAAGCCAGATAAAGCCACGCGAGCACGTGCTCCAGGAGGCTCATTCATTTGTCCAAAAACGAGGGTTGCTTGAGACTTTGCCAATTCGGTATAATCTACCTTTGATAAATCCCAACCACCTTCTTCCATGCTGTGTTTAAACTCAGCACCATATTTAATTACATCTGATTCGATAAACTCGCGAAGCAAATCGTTTCCTTCACGGGTACGCTCGCCTACACCAGCAAAAACCGACATACCTTCATAAGCTTTGGCAATGTTATTTACCAATTCCATGATTAGTACCGTTTTACCCACACCAGCACCACCGAACAAACCAATTTTACCACCTTTTGCGTATGGCTCAATTAAGTCGATTACCTTGATACCAGTATACAAAGGCTCAGAAGTAGTAGAAAGTTCTTCAAAAGGCGGCGCATCGCGGTGAATAGCTCTAGGTCCTTCGCTATTTACCTTTTTCATTCCATCAATAGCCTCACCAACCACGTTGAATAAACGACCACGGATATCATCACCAGTAGGCATAACAATTGGAGATTCGGTAGAAGTAACAGTCATACCACGAACTAAACCGTCGGTACTATCCATTGCTACAGTACGAATCATGCTTTCACCTAAATGCTTTTGGCACTCAAGAATAATTCTGGTACCATCTGGCCTATCAATATATAGGGCTTCATAAATTTTAGGCAACTTGTTGTCTCCGCCAGCAAAGCTAACGTCTACAACAGGTCCAATTACCTGGGCTATAACACCTGATTTTGACATAGTTAAGATATTTTTACGTGTAAAAAGTGCTGCAAATTTACTCTTTTACGCCTAAAATCAAACCGAAAGCGTAAAAAAGTTAAAGAAATGTTAATGTGAATTATTATCAACCTACATAAACAAAGCCTTCAACTCTGTGGCATCATCTGGCTTCATTTTACCAGCTAAGATGAGGCGGAGTTGGCGGCGGCGGAGGGCTCCGTCGTATCTTTTGGTTTCTTCTTCGGTTTCTGGATTTAAGGCTGGCACTTGAACCGGACCTCCGTTGCGATCTAGGGCCACAAAAGTATAATAGGCTTCATGGCTCAAGAAACTTTCACCTGTTGGAATGTTTTCTGCCCAAACTTTAATATACACTTCCATAGAGGTATTAAATGCTCGGGAAACTTCTGCTTGTAGGGTTACCACATCGCCCAATTTGATTGATTTGGCAAAGCTTACACTGTCAACCGAAGCGGTTACAACCGTTTTGCCAGAATGCTTTTGCGCTGCAATGGCTGCTGCAATGTCCATCCAATGTAATAGCTTTCCTCCCATTAAATTATGTAAGGTATTGGTATCATTGGGCAATACCATTTCATTCATAATGGTTCTTGAATGAGTGGGATTTTTTATGGTTAATTGATTGTTGGTCATATTGTAAATTTAGCTGTCAAAAGTAAACAAGAAAGAAGGCATTTGGTACACAGAATTGTTTGAACCCAAAAAAAAGGCCCAATCCAAGTGAATGGATCAGGCCTTTTAGGTTCAAACCGAAATGGTTTTATTTGTTTTCTACGATACGTTTTACAACTGTTTCGCCATCAACGGTAATTCTTACTAAATACATTCCTGCAGCAAATCCATGTTCTTTTGCGCCAAAAGTATACGTGTGATTTCCGGCCGATAATTGTTTGCTTTCTAATACTTGAACTTGTACGCCCAATACATTTAACACTTCAATAGTTACTAAGGCATTTGCATTTAATCCCAATTGAATATTAGTAAAATCTGTATAAGGGTTTGGCGCAATGCTCACTTGATTGATAGCTTGGTATAAGTTTAAGCCAGTAGGTATAAAGCTCAATGAATCTGATAATACAGATGCACAACCTGCTGCATTGGTTACTTTTACAGTATAACTACCTTTTGTAACGGCTGTATAATTTCTAGCTGTTGCACCATTGATGATACCTCCATTTAAATACCATTGGTAATTGCTTTCAAGACTAGAGGTTAATACATCGCCACTTCTTGATATACTTGGCTTGGCAGGTATTGGATTTGCTATTACCCCAACCGCTGATGAATTAGCAGAACAAGCAAAAGTGTCTGTTACCGTAACCGTAAAATTACCAGTTTCTTTAGCTGTGTATTTTGAAGTATTTGCTCCGTTAATTGCTACTCCAGATTTACTCCATTGGTAGCTAAATGTACTAGAGTTGCTTGCATTTAATACCAAGCTATCACCAGCACAAAAACTGTTTGAACCAACGAATGTTACAGCAACAGTTGGACTAGTACAAACACCTGTTCCTTGAATAGCAAATGAATAAACTGGCTCATCAAAGTCGTTATTATTTATTACCAATGTTGCATTTCTACTACCCGATGCTTTAGGAGTAAATTTAACAGTTACACTCAAGGTGCTATTTCCATTTACATTAGCTGGTGTAGTGCTTGGAGATACAATACTAAACTCACTTGCATTTACTCCTGTAATAGCAATGCTTTTGATTGTTAAGTTTCCTATAGCAGTATTTTCAACTATAAACGTTTTAGTTTCACTGCTTCCGGTTGCGGCAATACCAAATTGGGTATTTGCATTTGGTGTTGTTAATCCGTTTGGAATATTTACACTGTTAGCTTTTACATTAATTTCTGGATTGGCGTTATACGTATCAGGATTGTACAATGATAAAATTTGTCCGCCTTCTACTTGCTCGCCACCTACTCCGTAATGTGCTTGGTCTACCATTAAAAACATACCTGCTCCTAAGATTGATTGCATGTCTATGATACCTGATGATTCTTCGTCTTGGGTTAGGAAGTTAGGAACACCAGTTACAAATCTTGTTGAATCATGAACTGCAATTACTTTAACCGCGTCTGTGGCTATGTTGTATTGCCAAATTCTTGATAAGTAACTTTGGTTACCTGGATCTTCTTGTAACAAGATGTTTCCAAAATTATCAATGGTCATGTTGTCCATCATTTTAGGACCTTCAGTTCCATCCAATACCGCAGTGATAGTTCCGCCTAATTCTGGAGTTTTGATATCCGACATGCGCAATCTCCATAAACGACTTGGCGCTGTGAACGAATTGGTTGTTACA
>CAMCJW010000094.1 GCA_945875195.1 Chitinophaga pinensis
AGTTTGAGTACCGTCGAAAGTTATATAACCAGATGTGCTAGCTTTAAATTTAGTAACAGCTTGACCATAGAAATTAAATGCAAATGGTAAGTTTACCTCAGCACTTAAATTGTTTGAAGCAGGGCTATTGGTTATAATTGTGGCCCCAGCTTGGTTCATAGAATACTCAGCAGTTGTGCCTTTGGCAGGAAAATAATAATAATCTTGCGCGTTTACCACACCAAATGTTAATAAGGCAATGGCGACTAATAGTAGTTGTTTTTTCATTGTTTAAGTTTATTGATTTGTTATATAATTGTCAATTTTGGAACTGCAAAATGCAAAAAAAATCTGATTTACCAAAGACTTCCCCATTTTTTATTTTCAATTGTGATAGGTGGCAAATTAAATTTGAATAAAAATCTCTACTTTCGATAAACAATTTAAAATCAAATGCCATGAAGTATTTAATCATTCTAGGATTTACCTTCTTTGCTACTTCCTTTGATAGCAATGCTCAAAAAAGAGGCGAGCATGATATCACAACTCCTTATGCAGATTTAAAAGATTTGAACGGAGAAATTACACATATTAAAGAAGCTCCCAAATTTGTAGGACGAGTTCCAGGTGTGGTTGGAACCAATTATTCCGCCTCGGATATCAATAACCTTCCCACGAGAAATATCAATAAAATTGCCAGTTTAACTTTAGGTGTGCAATCAAACGGAAACCGTGAGCCAATCATTAAAGGAGTTGAAGGTGGCACTGCTTACTTTGTAGATGGCGTGCGCATCAGAAGCGGTAATTTGAGTCTTGCTGGATTTGGGTTTTAATTTACTTCCCCATTTGGTTGTTTTGCTATATGAGTTAGTTTTTTTAATTCTGAATTCTGAATTAAAATACACCTTCAAATCAATTTTCTTCTATTATCTGCTTGCGCAGCTTCCCTATGCATCGGGACATAATTCATAATTCATAACTCATAATTCATCACTCCCAACTACGCTATGGCTCCGGCGGTCACAGCATAATTCATAACTATTTATTGATAAACTTCGGGTTAATCAGATTCTCTATTGAAAAAATTTCATTCCATTTTTCTTGGTCGATTAACTTTTTTTCTTGTACTACAATTTGATGAACGCTCTTTCCTGTTTTTAATGCCTCTCCAGCAATTTCTGAACAGATTTCATAACCAAAAATTGGGTTCAATTGCGTTACAATACCTATGCTATTCATCACTAGTTGTGCGCAATGGTCTGCATTTGCTGTTATACCAACTACACATTTATCAATCAAACTTATAATAGCATTGCCCAAATATTCAAATGAGGTAAACATGGCAAATGCTATTACAGGTTCCATTACATTTAATTGTAATTGTCCGGCTTCTGCAGCCATTGTAACTGTGAGGTCTTGACCAATTACATAATAACAACTTTGGTTCACTACTTCTGGAATAACTGGATTTACTTTACCAGGCATAATGGAGCTGCCTGGCTGACGAGGAGGAAGGTTTATTTCATTGAACCCTGTTCTTGGTCCGCTGCTCAATAAGCGCAAATCATTGCAGATTTTTGAAACTTTAACAGCATTGCGTTTTAAGGTACCCATGATTTGAACATAGGCACCAGTATCTCCTGTTGCTTCAATTAAATCTGGTGCCAATTCTACTGGAATGCCGCTTTCTTTTTTGAGATACGCCACACATAAATCAGGATATTTTTCTGGTGCATTTACACGAGTACCAATAGCTGTTGCACCCATATTTACTTCCAAGACCAATTTTTGTGCTTCTTTCAATCTCAAAATATCTTCACCAATAGTAGTAGCATATGCATGAAATTCCTGACCCAAAGTCATTGGCACGGCATCTTGCAATTGGGTTCTACCCATTTTTAAAACACGTTCAAACTCTTTACCTTTTGCCCTAAATGCATTTTCTAAATTGACCAATATTTTTATGTAATCTGTCATCTTCATGTACAAGGCAATTCTAAAAGCAGTAGGGTAGGCATCGTTGGTAGACTGCGAACAATTTACATGATTGTTCGGATGTAAGAATTCGTATTCTCCTTTTTTGTGCCCAAGGTATTCTAGTCCAATATTGGCAATTACTTCATTCGCGTTCATGTTACAAGATGTTCCAGCACCACCTTGTATGAGGTCGCTCACAAATTGGTCTTCGTATTTACCAGCAATCAATTGATCGCATCCGTAACAAATGGCTTCAGTAATTTTTGCATCTAGAACACCACAATCTTTGTTGGCAAGAGCCGCTGCTTTTTTTACATAACCCAATGCCTTAATAAATCTTTTTTCTCTAGAAATTGGGATGCCTGTTATATTGAAATTTTCTTTGGCCCTAAAAGTTTGAATGCCGTAATATAAATGATCTGGTATATCTAACTCACCTAAAAAGTCATGCTCTTTCCTAGTATTGCTCATTGCTTGTTAATTTGGTTCAATGATAGGGAAAAAGGTAGCAAGTCGCAAGAAGTAGTAGGAGGTCGCAAGTCGCAGGTTGCATCTGAGTTTCCCCAACCTGAAGGTTGGGGTTGGATGTGGCAGGTTGCATTTGAGTTTCCCCAACCTGAAGGTTGGGGTTGGATGTGGCAGGTTGCATCTGAGTTGCCCCAACCTGAAGGTTGGGGTTGGATGTGGCAGGTTGCATCTGAGTTTCCCCAACCTAAAGGTTGGGGTTGGATGTGGCAGGTTGCTTCTGAGTTTCCCCAACCTAAAGGTTGGGGTTGGTGGGAGAGACCCAGCCGGCGACCTTTTCTTTACACGACTAGCAGGCTGCAGCCTCTTAGGTCGCTGTTGTCTAGTCTGCCTATGACTTCAAAGGTGCCATCGGTATGTTTTTTGCCTAGGTCGGAGGTTTGGATAAAAGCGCAACTATACTTGTTTGCTAAATCGATTACCCTAATTGATCCTACACGTTCATTGGGCATTTGGGTAAATGGGTCGTTTGTATCTACAATTTGAACCTGCATCCAAGCTGGACAGCGGTATTTTCCATCAATGTTAGCATAGGCCTGACTCATTAATTCGGTCATTCCGTATTCACTAAATATATTTTGGGTTTGAAAGGCGTTGGATAATTCTTTGTATAACTCTATTTTGGTCATTTCTTTTTTTCTACCCTTCATGCCTCCTGTTTCAATAACTTTTCCATGTTTGAGTGGAATTGGAAATTTTTCAGCAAAATCTAATAAGGCAAAGCTTACCCCAAAAATATAATAGGGTTTTTCTTTGCTCTCTAGTTGTAGAATTCTGTCGTGGAGGGTTTGGTGTTCATACAAAAAGAAACCGTTTAATGGATGACCCGATAGTTGCATTAAATGCTGAACCATATAAATTAAAGATGATCCTTCTCGCTCTAAATAAGAGGGTAGAAGACCTAGAATAGCGCAGTTTTGGACTGAACCAAATTGGCTTTCGAAGGTGGAAATAAAACTTTCCCTATACAATTCTAAGCTAAAAACATGGTGACTACTTTGTCCTATTCCACCTGTAGCTGAGCTAAAAAACACCTTCTCTGCATTTGGTTCAAACGATTTTACGGCTTGTTTTTTAAATATTTCAATGGGTAAAAAAGGGATATTTTGTATGCTTTTAATGGCGGATGCATCATTGATTCCCAAAAAATGGCAATAGGATTTGTAAGGTTGGTTGTGCTTATATTGAAATTGAAAAACAGCAAGGCACATTTCATCGAAATTTGTTACCTTTGATTTAAATATGCTTTCATCGAAATGATTCATTGTACCAAATATAGAGGATTATTAATTTTCTTGCTAATATTAACGGTGGCTGCCTGCAAAAAAAAGGAGATTTATTCATCTATACCGGCAATTGAATATAAAAGTGTTATCTTTTATTCTGGCAGTGATGGGAGTGATTCTTTAATGACCTTGATTTTTTCTTTTAAGGATGGTGATGGCGATATTGGTTTGGGTCAAGCCGATACTTTTCCACCCTTCCAGGCAACCAGAGATAAATATAACAATCCAACTAATCCCTATTATAATAATTTGCACATTGATTATTTAGAATCTTTTGAAGGGGTTTTTGGACAGGTTATCAAAGATTTGGATCCTGATGCTACTCCACCTGTTTTTGATACTTTGCGATATTTATATAGGATAGAAAATATTACACCTGAAGGAAGACACAAAGCAATAAGGGGAGATATAGAAGTTAATATTTATCCTTCTCCCTATCCAGATGCGCAGGACACGGTAAAGTATAAATTCTTTATTTACGACAGGGCATTAAATAAAAGTAATGTTGTAGAATCTCCACCACTGATTTGGGTAAGAAATTAAGTTGAAAGATTAGTTTACAAAGGCATAAAAAAAGCTAGACTGAATGGGTCTAGCTTTTTCATCAAACTAATTTATTAAAAATCATCGTCATCATCGTCTTCGTCGATAAATGGATCAAAGGTTTTAGGTATGCTGATATCTTTTTCATCTGGGTCTGAATCCAATAAATCATCATCGTCGTCAATCTCTTTGTCATCTAAATCTAAGGATTCATCTTCATCCTCATCATCTACCATATAATTTTTTTTTGGTCCTTTTGTTTTAGGATCTGGATTTTCATTGGTAATTGAATTTCCTGATTTAGCAGATGGTTTTTTTGGCTTCGTCATTTCGATACTTTTTTCTGATTACAAATTTATGTTTTTAAAAATTGATTTTCTCAAAGAAAATATTTTTTTCTTTCAAAATAAAGCCGTGAAATAAAGCTACAAGAATTAAAAAATCAATAGATAAATAAATTATTAGAAAAAAATATTTTGGGCTAGTTTAAAAGTGTTGCAGTGCGCATTCACAATATCCGAAATGTTTGGAGAATAACCTCCTCCAAGCGCGCAAGTTATGGGTATATTAAATTGTTTGCAGGTGTTCAAAACCAAAGCATCTCTTTTTTTGCAGCCTTCTTCACTGATGTTTAATTTGCCCAATTTATCTGTGGCAAGAATATCAACCCCACATAGGTAAAATACAAAATCTGGAAAATTGGTTTCAAAAATAAAGTTTAAATTTTTTTCTAATAAGTACAAATATTCTTTGTCTAGCATTCCATTTTCAAGCGGTACATCCAAATCCGATTCTTCTTTGTGAAAAGGGTAATTATCTCTTCCATGCATGCTAAAGGTAAACACCTGAGGGTTATTTTTGAAAATAGAGGCAGTGCCATTTCCTTGGTGCACGTCTAAATCGATGATCAATATTTTTTTTGCAAGGCCCTGTTTTATAAGCATGTTTGCTGCAAAAGCCATGTCGTTCAATAAACAGAAACCTTCTCCTTTATCGGCAAAAGCGTGGTGGGTGCCGCCAGCTACGTTCATAGAAATGCCAAATTGAAGTGCGAACCTTGCACAATCTAGGGTGCCTTGTATTATTTTTAATTCTCTTTCCACCAAATTACTACTTAAAGGGAAGCCAATTCTTCTGATATGTGCAGGCTCCAATTCAAGGTTTTTTAACTGATTTAAATAGTTAATTGAATGTGTTACAATTATTTCAGAATCCTTTGCGGCCTTGGGTTCAAACAGGTTTTCCTCTTCTATAATACCCTCGTATAGCAGTTGTTTTGGGATGAGTTCATATTTGAGCATTGGAAAACGGTGGCCTTCTGGTAAAGGGTGTTGGAATAAAGAATCAAATGAAATGTAAAACATGATATTAATTTGTTTCAAAGTGCTGAGAAATCTGTAATATTGAAAACAATTTCTCCCATCAAATCAAACCAAAGAAATTGAGTTTTACAAATGAAGATTGCAGTAGTAAAAGAAACCAGAAAGGCTGAAAACCGCGTAGCAGTTACACCGCAGGTAGCCCAGCAATTAATTAAAAGCGGCCATGAGGTTGCTGTAGAGTCCCAATCAGGGTATGCATCCAACTTCAGTGATGAGGCTTATCAAAAAGCCGGTTGTACTATTTTAGCTAAATCGGAGGCCCTAGCAAACTGCGATATTTTGGTAAAATTAAATGCACCAGATGCCCAAGAGTTAAGCATGATGAAAGAAGGTAGTTGCCTGATTTCTTATTTATATGGGAATAACAATCCAGAATTGATTGAACAACTTAATGCTAAAAAAATAAGTGCGTTTAGCATGGATGCCATTCCAAGGATTTCTAGGGCACAAAACATGGATGCTTTGAGCTCGCAAGCAAATTTAGCTGGTTACAAAGCAGTAATTTTAGGTGCGGCCAATTTGGGTAAAATTTTCCCTATGTTAATGACTGCAGCTGGTACGGTAATTCCTGCAAGAGTACTGATTTATGGAGCAGGTGTGGCAGGTTTACAAGCAATTGCAACCGCCAAACGTTTGGGTGCTATTGTTGAAGTAAGTGATGTGAGACCAGAAACCAAAGAACAAGTTGAAAGTTTGGGAGGTAAGTTTATTGAAGTGAAAACTGAGGAAACTGCTAAGGTTGAAGGAGGATATGCCAAGGAAGTTTCTGCAGAATATTTAGCCAAACAAAAAGAAGCGGTGAATAAGAGTTTGTTCCAAGCAGATTTGGTTATTACAACCGCATTGGTCATGGGAAAAAAAGCACCTGTTTTAATAACCGAAGAGCAAGTAAAACAAATGAAGTTGGGCAGTGTAATTGTAGACATGGCGGTGGAACAAGGTGGTAATTGTGAGTTAAGCGAGTTGGATCAAACCGTTAATAAATATGGCGTTTCAATTATAGGTATTAGTAACTTGCCTTCAACTTTACCGCAAAACGCAAGCGAACTGTACGCTAAAAATATACAATACTTGCTCAATCACTTAGCAAACAAAGATGCCTTTAAATGGGAAATGGAAGAAGACATTACCAAAGGAACTTTATTTTGTCACCAAGGAACAATTTTAAAACCATAAAAATTAGAAGCAATGCTTGAATTTATAAACGAAAATATACAATTAATTTACCTCGTCATTTTAATGATTTTTGTAGGTATTGAGCTAATCGGTCATGTGCCAAGTGTGTTACACACTCCTTTAATGAGCGGTGCTAATGCCATTCATGGTGTGGTTATTATTGGGTCTATTATTGTGATGGGCCAAGCCGAACATACCTTATCTCTTATATTAGGTTTTTTAGCAGTAGTGCTTGGGACTTTAAACGTGGTAGGTGGTTTTGTGGTAACCGACAGGATGTTGGAGATGTTTAAGAAAAAGAAATAAAAGATTATTCCATTAAAATAAATACTACATGACTACGCATATTCTTCAAATAATATATTTAATAGCCTCTGTAACTTTTATCATTGGATTAAAGTTTTTAGGAAATCCAGCCACTGCTAGAAAGGGTAATTTAATAGCCGCTTTTGGCATGGGTATAGCCATTTTTGGCACCATCTTTTTGTATACGAGTCCAGAATCTGGCCAACATTTGCATAATTTAGCCTTTATTTTTGGTGCCCTTATTGTTGGAACTGTACTTGGCTTTATAGCTGCCAAAAAAGTTCAAATGACAGCAATGCCAGAGATGGTAAGTTTGTTCAACGGAATGGGTGGCGCTTGTGCCATGTTAATTTCTATCATTGAATTTCAACATTTATCAGACGGCTCCTTAGTTGGTTTAGAAAGTAAGTTATTTATCATCATTGTTGGAATGATCATTGGGTCTATCTCCTTTTCTGGTAGTATGATTGCTTGGGGGAAGTTAAGTGGTAACGTAAAAGATAAATCATTTGGTAAGCAGCAATTAATTAATGTTGGTTTGCTCTTGGTAATTTTAGTACTTGCTTATTTCACCATCATGGGTGGGGTAATGGATGCTAGTACATTATTTTATGCCGTTCTGACCCTATCCCTTTTATACGGGATATTATTTGTATTGCCAATTGGCGGTGCCGATATGCCTGTTGTAATTTCATTGCTCAATTCATTTACAGGAGTTGCCGCGGCTTGTGGTGGTTTCTTGTATGACAATAAAGTAATGTTAGTAGGTGGTATTTTAGTTGGTTCGGCCGGCACTTTATTAACCATAGTAATGTGCAAGGCTATGAACAGATCATTGTTAAATGTGTTGATTGGTAATTTTGGTGGCGGAGCTACAGGCGATGCAGCAACGAGTTCTTCATTTGAAGGAAGCATCAAAGAGGTTTCTGCCAGCGATGCTGCTATTTTAATGCGTTATGCCAAGAAAGTAATTATAGTGCCAGGTTATGGATTGGCTGTTGCCCAAGCCCAGCATGTGGTTCATGATTTGGAATTGCTGTTGGAGTCGGAGGGTGTTGAAGTTAAATATGCCATACACCCTGTTGCAGGTAGAATGCCTGGTCACATGAATGTATTGTTAGCAGAAAGTAATGTGAGCTATGATAAATTGGTTGAAATGGAAGAGATCAATCCTGAGTTCAATACCACAGACGTGGTATTGGTTGTTGGGGCAAATGATGTTGTGAACCCTGCGGCTAAAACAGATCCAAATTCTCCTATTTATGGCATGCCTATTTTGGATGTAGAAAATGCGGCCAATGTTATTGTGAACAAACGTTCAATGAAGGCGGGTTATGCTGGTATTGAAAATGAATTGTTCTACAAACCTAAAACAAGTATGTTATTTGGTGATGCCAAAAAAGCATTGACTGAGTTAGTAAGTGAAATCAAGGCTTTGGGATAACTATTAGGAGAATGTTTTATTTTTGACTGTTACTATTATATAGTTAAAAATACTTAGTAGGCAATTTACAGTTGACTCAATAATACAATATATTTTTTAGCTTGAAAACTTCAATAAAAAGAGTTTTTATAAAAAAAAACAGCATCTACTAAAAAATAGTTGCTGTTTTTTTTTGTGGTTATATTGAAAAATTATTCATAATAAATGCACTTTTCTCTAATTTATATTCAGGAAATAAGTAAATGTTTATAAGCCCCCAAAACAAATATTTAATTAGTCCAATTCAAAATGATTAGTGTTTTCAAGACTTTTTGTATTCCCACTCTAATCATTCAAATTAGTTCATTACTAAAGTATTTTTTTTTTTTTAATATTTTTATTTAATTCGAGAAATAAAATTTAGGATTATAATGGGATTTACCAGTTTAGAAAAACCAGAAATAACCAGGCCTGGAAAAATAACAAATTTGAGGGCATTTATTGTGAATAGCAGAATGGCTGCAAGGGCTGCTGCAAGCGCATCAGTACCTGCTGCAAGTGCACCAGTAACTGCTGTATCACCCAGTGAACTAGCCATTGAACAAAACATCAATTATTTTTTGTGGGGTGCTGAGGAGCTTTATCAGCATTTATGTTCTTATGGTTTTGATTCTGTTTGGCAAGCTGTATCTGCATACAGAATAAAACAAAATGCCATTGGGATAGCCTTTGCAATGGGTACAGATGTGGAATTACCATGTTTTGAAATTGGCCTAACTGCAAAGGTTGGTGTTGCACTAACAAAAACCAAGTATAATTTAGTTTTGGTTCAGTGGGTGCCTCCAGCATTAAAGCAGAAAATATTTGGAAGTACAGAAGGCATATATACAACCAATCAATTGCCAGATACTTATACTATAGCCAAGCCTTTATTGATTAGCAGTTTGAGTGGTGTTGGTTATAAATTCAAATTGAGCGCCGAATTGGAGGCCGTTGTTGCAATTGAACTACCTTTTTCTGACGCAATTGGAG
>CAMCJW010000095.1 GCA_945875195.1 Chitinophaga pinensis
AGAGGCGGAAGCAAAATTGTTTTTGGACAATTGCACTGGCGCTAATTTTACCATAAAAAATTTAGAGGTAAAGCCAACAGAAAAATCACCAGCACCTCCATTTACAACCTCTACTTTGCAACAGGAAGCAAGTAGAAAAATGGGTTATGGGGTTAGTATAACCATGAGTATTGCACAAAAGCTTTATGAAAATGGATTTATTACTTATATGCGTACAGATAGCGTAAATTTATCTGAGTTAGCCATAGAAAGTGCAAAGAATTATATCTCTGCTAATTTTGGTCCACAATATAGCAGGCCTATGCGCTATACAACAAAGAATGATAGTGCTCAAGAGGCTCATGAGGCTATTAGACCTACCTATTTTGAAAATGTAGAAATAGAAGGTACACCGCAAGAAAAGCGGTTGTACGATTTAATTTATAAGAGAGCCATTGCCTCTCAAATGGCTAAAGCACAAATTGAAAAAACAGTTGCTACCATTTCAATTTCTGGGTTAAACGAACAATTGGTTGCTACTGGTGAAGTATTGAAATTTGATGGTTTTTTAAAGGTATATCTGGAAAGCACCGACGATGACCAAGAAGATGAAAGTAGCAAAATGTTGCCACCATTGGCCATTGGAGAAGAATTGGTTTTGAACCAAATACAGGCAACTCAAAAATACACTCGTCCTTCTGCAAGATATACTGAAGCAAGTTTGGTAAAACGTTTGGAAGAATTGGGTATTGGAAGGCCTTCCACTTATGCTCCAACCATATCAACTATTCAAAAAAGAGGGTATGTGGTGAAGGAGGATCGTGATGGAAAAGAAAGAAATTTTGTTCAGTTAACATTGGAAAAGCAAGCCATTAGTAGGGAAGAAAAAACTGAGAAATTTGCCAGTGAAAAATCCAAGTTGTTTCCAAGTGATATAGGGATGATTGTGACTGATTTTTTGAGCAAGCATTTTGAATCTATTATGGATTATGGCTTTACAGCGAGTGTTGAGGAAGAATTTGATAAGATTGCCAGAGGTCAATTGGTTTGGAATAAGATGATAGAAAAATTCTACGGTCCTTTCCATGCGGTTGTAACCAATACAAGTGAAAATGCTGAAAGGCAAAACGCCGAAAGAAATTTAGGCCTAGATCCCGAATCTGGTAAAACAGTTTATGTAAAAGTAGGTAGGTATGGCCCATACGCGCAAATTGGTGAAAACAGCGACGATGAAAAAGAAAAGCCAAGGTATGCAAGTTTAAGAACGGGACAATTAACCGAAACTATTACGCTTAGTGAGGCCATGGATTTGTTTAAATTGCCGCGGGTAGTTGGCAGTTTTGAAGGGAAAGATATCAAAGCAGCGATAGGTAGGTTCGGCCCATATTTAATGCATGATAGTAAATTCATTAGTATCCCTAAAACGGACGATGTATTTGGAATTGACTTAGTGAGGGCAACAGAATTAATAGAAGATAAGCGGGTGTCTGATGCCAATAAACTCTTAAAAGTATTTGAAGAAGATGCTGAAGTTAAAATTCTTCAAGGACGATGGGGGCCTTATATTGGAAAAGGAAAAGAAAACTACAGGTTACCTAAGGGGCAGAAGGTAGAAGATTTAACGTATGAAGTAGTAGCTGGAATAATTGAGGCAGAGGAAAAAAACAAACCTGCAAGCAAAAAAGTAGCCGCCAAGAAGGCGCCAGTTAAAAAGGTAGCTGCAAAACGCAAAGTAGTAGTAACTCCCGAAGAACCTAAGAAATTAGCGTTCAAAAAAGGGGTTGTTAAAAAGCCAATAGCTAAAAAAAAATAGTTCGTTAATTTGTATTCATGTGCATCAATTTGTTAAATTTGGAAATGCCAATCCAACAAAGATATAACCATGAATGAGGCTGAATTAAGGTCGTTGGTAGCATTGTTGGATGACGATGATCCGGAGGTTTTTAGCCACATTGAGGAAAAGCTACTCTCATACGGCACTGGAGTTATTCCATTTTTGGAGGAAGAGTGGGGCGAGTTGAAAGACCTTATCCACCAGCAAAGATTGGAGAATATCATTCATCAATTGCAATTTAATAAGTTGTTTTCTGAGTTTGTTGAATGGGAGAAATCAGAAGAGCAAGATTTATTGCACGGTGTTTATTTGGTATGCAAATACAGGTTTCCCGAATACCAAAAACAACAGTTAATTAATATCATTGAGAAGCTGAGGTTGGATGTGTGGTTAGAAATGAATTATGAATTGAGTCCGTATGAAAAGGTTAGAATTATTAATTATATATTTTACCAAGTACATGGTTTTAAAGGTAATTTAGATAATTACCATGATCCAGCAAACTCTTTTATCAATCAAGTTTTAGAAAGTAAAAAGGGTAATCCAATTCTATTGGCAACCATTTACCTTTTAATAGCACAAAAATTAAACATACCAATATATGGGGTTAATTTGCCGCAGCACTTTGTTTTGGCCTATTTGGAAGAGTTTGGTAAAAGTAATGTAGCCATGCGGTTCAATGATATTGAGGAAATGGCAAATAAGAATGGTGAAGTTATTTTTTACATCAATGCTTTTAATGGGGGAGCCATTTTTACCAAATCAAATTTAGAGCAGTTCCTTCAGCAAATTCATATAGAAGCAAGGCAAGATTTTCTGAAGCCTTGCAGTAATTTAGATATCGTGAAAAGGATATTAAGGAATTTGGCATCATCTTATGAAAAGTTAAGTAAGCCTGCCAAGCAAAAGGAAATCATGAAAATTTTATATTCATTGGGTGAACCACCCTTAACAGATTTTCATGAACTGGGAACCGACCCAGAATAAATTGTTGTAAACCATTAATTAATGCATTTTTGCAGCATGAATTTTAACATCCATTCCAAAAACAATCAAATGAATATTCATATAAGAATAGTTGTTTTATTTTTCATTTTATTTTTGGTTCAAACCGAAACCCAAGCACAACATACTTATATCCCAACTGGAGGTTTGACCCAACAAATTTTGGATAGATTAGAGATTAAATCTGGTGAAATAGCAAACGATTATTTTCACAGTGGTAGCAAGAGTTACAGGCGCATGGCTATAGCAAATTACATAGATAGTTTTCCAGTGAATAAGGTTGGTTTATCTAGCCAAGATTATTTTAATATGGGTTATATTATTGCAGATAATTTTGAGTGGAGCAATAGTGAACAGAGTAAATCGAAAAAGCCATTTTTAAAGGAGTTTTATACTAGAAAAGCTGCATTATACAGTGTTCAAATTAAAGATTTTAATTTAGTGGTGAACCCGGTATTTACCTATCAAATGAGCACCGATAAGTGGAATGGGACGAATGCTTTATTAAATAACAGAGGTATTGAGATTAGGGGAAATGTGGGCAACAACATTGGTTTTTATACGCAAGTTAGCGACGAAATTTTGCAGCCACATAGTTGGGTGGGAGATTACTTGTCACGCGATGGTACCTTGATGTACGCCAATTTTGTAAAATCGGATAATGGCAAAACCTTTAATTACTTTTTATCAAACGCTTATGTAACCGGATCGCTCAATAAATACATGGATTTACAATTTGGCCACACTAAAAACTTTATGGGTGATGGTTACCGAACGTTTATAATTGGTGACATGCATCCTGAGTATTTAACATTGAGGTTGAATACGAGAATCTGGAAAATGAATTATACCAATATTTGGACCGAATTAAGGGACCAAGCACCTCCAGGCGGATATACAGTGCAACCAAGGCATTACATGGCCACCCATCATTTAAGTTTGAACCTAGGAAAGAACTTAAACATAGGGTTGTTTGAGACCATTTTATTTAAAAGAGATAGTGGGTATACCAATACTGGGTTCGACCCAAATTATTTGAATCCGATTGTTTTTTATAAATCTGTTGAGAATGGCTTAAACAGTACAGATAAAGCAATTATTGGTGTGAATTATAAATACAATTTTTTGAAGCATTTTTCTTGGTATGGGCAATTTGTTATTTCGGAGTTTGTGTTAAAAGAATTACTCGCAAGAAATGGCTGGTGGGGAAATAAGTATGCCATACAAACTGGATTGAAATATGTGGATGTTGCAGGTATAAATAATTTAGATTTACAAGGTGAATTTAACTATTCGAGACCTTATAATTATACGAGTTTTAATCCAGCTCAAAATTTCAGCAATTTTGGTCAGTTTATGGCGCATCCATTGGGCTCAAATTTTTATGAGATGATTGGTATTGTTAGGTTTCAGCCTATAAATAGATTAAATATTAGTGCTAAAATTATTTATGCTTTGTACGGAAATGATACCAATAATAGCAATTGGGGCAAGGATATTCGTTTGGGTTATAATTCTAGGGTAAACGATTATGGTAATTTTGTAGGGCAAGGAGTGGAAACTAAGCTACTAATTGGAGATTTAATGTTAAGCTACATGCCCAAGCACAACCTGTTTGTGGATTTAAAGTTTGGTTACAGAAGAACCTTGTCTCCTTTGCCTCAGTTTGAATTGAACACCAGCTATATTTCTGTTGGTATTAGGCTTAATTTGAACACTAGAAATTACGATTTTTAGGTGATCATTAAATAGGAAGAGGTGTTGATAAAATTGTAAAATCGTTTTTAAAAGCGTTAATAATGAGATTTTTAGGTTATACTTGATAAGTTAGGCTATGAATACGCTCTGGGAAGCTTATTTTTGCGGCCTTAAAAATATTCATTTTGACCCTAATAAAATCTATTTCAGGTATCAGAGGCACGATTGGAGGAAAGGCAGGAGATGCATTAACCCCAACAGATATTGTAAAATATACTGCCGCATTCGGATTTTTAATCAAACAAAACCAGCCTACTTGCAAAATTGTGGTTGGCAGAGATGCGCGCATTTCAGGAGAAATGGTGAATTCGTTGGTTTGTGGAACCCTGATGGGCTTAGGCATTGATGTAATTGATTTGGGTTTAAGTACCACCCCAACGGTTGAAATGGCCGTAGTAATGGAAGGTGCTAGTGGCGGTATTATCTTAACTGCCAGTCACAATCCAAAACAATGGAATGCTTTAAAACTATTAAATAATAAAGGTGAATTCATTTCTGATGAAATTGGTAAGGAAATATTATCACTTGCAGATAGTGATAAAATAGATTTTGCCGATGTAGATAAATTGGGTAAAAGAACCGAAGAT
The DNA here is from genome assembly GCA_945875195.1 of Chitinophaga pinensis. Classification (GTDB taxonomy): domain Bacteria; phylum Bacteroidota; class Bacteroidia; order UKL13-3; family UKL13-3; genus B1. Next base: position 5,164 of record CAMCJW010000095.1, read on the forward strand.
GCCACTTATATCAAAAAGCACATTGATGCTATTTTGGCTATTGATTTGGTGGATGTTGAAGCTATCAAGGCCAAGAAATTTAAGGTGGTAATTGATGCAGTAAATTCTACTGGAGGTATTGCCGTTCCTCAATTGCTTAAAGCATTAGGCGTGGATGATGTAATTGAATTGTATTGTACGCCAGATGGTAAATTTCCTCACAACCCAGAGCCATTGCCAGAGAATTTAACGGCTATTTCTGGTGAGGTAAAAAGAAATAAAGCAGATTTAGGCATAGTGGTTGATCCAGATGTGGATCGTTTGGCACTTGTAAGTGAAGATGGCAGTATGTTTGGTGAAGAATATACTTTGGTATCAATTGCAGATTATGTATTAAAAAATAGTAGCGACGAGAAGTTAGAAAGATTGGGATACCTAAAAAACACGGTTTCTAATTTATCTTCTACTAGGGCACTGCGCGATATAACTGAAAAGAATGGAGGCAGCTATGAGGCAAGTGCAGTTGGAGAGGTGAATGTAGTAAAGATGATGAAAGATAACAAAGCTGTTATAGGTGGTGAAGGCAATGGCGGCATTATTTTTCCAGAATTGCATTATGGCAGAGATGCTATGGTTGGGATAGCTTTGTTCTTATCTCATTTGGCTAAGTATGGCAAAATTTGCTCTATGTTAAGAGCTAGTTACCCAGATTATACAATAGCTAAGAAAAAGATTGAGTTAACGCCAGAAATCAATATCGACTTGTTAATTAAACAAGTAAAAGATAAATATAACAAACAACCAATTAACGAGGTAGACGGATTGAAGATTGAGTTTGACAATGAATGGGTTCATTTGCGCAAGTCGAATACTGAACCAATTATTAGGATCTATGCAGAAAGTAAGAGTGAAAATACTGCAAATAGTTTGGCTGAAAAAATCATTTCAGACATGAAGCAATTTATCAAATCATAAAAATAATTTTCACAAAGAATCAATCTGAGTTTTAAATATATCAATAGAATATGGCATTACAATGTGGAATCGTGGGCTTGCCCAATGTAGGAAAATCAACGTTATTTAATTGTTTGAGCAATGCAAAGGCCCAAGCTGCTAATTTTCCATTTTGTACTATTGAACCAAATGTTGGCGTCATTACAGTGCCAGATATTCGATTAAACAAATTGGCAGAATTTGTAAAGCCAAATAGGTTAGTGCCTACTACAATTGAGATTGTAGATATTGCTGGTTTGGTTAAAGGAGCGAGTAAGGGAGAAGGATTAGGCAATCAATTTTTAGGTAATATTCGTGAAACAGATGCCATTATTCATGTGTTAAGGTGTTTTGAAGATGATAACATTATCCATGTTGATGGCAATGTAAACCCGCTTAGAGACAAAGATGTTATAGATACAGAATTGCAATTGAAAGACATTGATTCCATAGAAAAGAAATTAGCAAAAACGAGTAGGGCAGCAAAAACTGGTGATAAAACAGCGGTTAAAACGGAAGCAGCACTAATCAAATTTAAGGACCACTTAGAAAATGGCCTGAACGCTAGAACGCTTACATTTACTGAAGACGAACTGGAGCAGGTTGCTGATTTGTGCTTATTAACGCTTAAGCCAGTGCTATATGTTTGCAACGTAGATGAAGCAAGTGTAGTAAATGGAAATGCACACGTTGATAAAGTAAAAGAGGCTGTAAAGGATGAAAAGTCGGAAGTGCTAGTTATTAGTGCTGCCATTGAAGCTGATATTGCCGGGCTAGAAAGTTTCGACGACCGCCAGGCTTTTTTAAGCGACCTTGGATTGGAAGAATCTGGTGTTGCAAAGTTGATTCATGGTGCTTACCATTTATTAAATTTGATTACCTATTTTACTGCGGGTGTTCAAGAAGTTAGAGCTTGGACCATCCATAAAGGCTTTAAAGCGCCGCAAGCAGCTGGTGTAATTCATACCGATTTTGAAAGGGGATTTATTAAAGCCGAGGTTATTCATTATGAGGATTATTTAAAGCATGGAAGTGAGGCAGCATGTAGAGAAGCGGGTAAATTAAGCATGGAAGGTAAGGAGTATTTAGTTTTAGATGGCGACGTGATGCATTTTAAATTTAACGTTTAATCCATGATCAATCTTGGAGATAAAGTTAGATTTTTAAATGAAAATTTAGAGGGGATTGTTACCTCCATCAAAAGTAAAAATCAAATAGGGGTTACAGTTGATAGCGATTTTGAAATTCCTGTACTCGTTTCTGAGGTAGTAAAAGTTAAGTTTGATGAGAAATCAGGTAATACTGATAATTCATCTGTTTTAAAGCCATTAAGGGCTGCCAATAGTTTTCCTTTAGGTATTTTTTTGGCTTTTGAAAGAATAGGTGAAACAGAATTAAGCATTCATATTCACAATAATTATTGCGAATTTTTGAACCTATTGGTTTACCAAAAAGACCAAGGGGTATTTCATCTAAAAAATGATTTAAAGCTAGATAGGGATGAAACCAAAATAATTGGTCGGGCAAGAATGGATCATTTTGATAAATGGCCAGCTTACCACTTTGTTATGGTGCCATTTGAGACCACAACTGTAAAGCCTTTTGGCAGTTTGAGTGCCAATTTGAGTTTTCAATCAAAAACCTTTCATAACTATTTTAAGCATTGTTTCTTTTTAGAGAAACAAGCTTATGTTTTTAAGTTAGATGAGCCTTCGGAAAAGTTGAATTTGCAGATTTTAAAAGACAAGGATTTCAATGAGAAAGTTGTTTCAGCACCAATTGATTTAAAGAAACAACCTTCCCAGATAATTGATTTACATTATGATGCTTTAAAGTCCAATGGTTATGGCTCTGCAGAGGATATTACTGCATTTCAAATGGATATATTTATCCAAGTATTGGAGGCTGCGTTTGTGCACCACATGAAGGAAATTATTTTTATTCATGGGGTTGGAAATGCCTATTTAAAAAATAAAATTCGAACCTATTTAAGCAAACATCCTGAAGTGGTTCTTAATTTTGAAGATGCAGATATTTTAAAGTATGGTGGGGGTGCAACTTTGGTGAGAATGAAGTAAGCCCCACGGCAAATATAAAATAGCAACCAAAAGAATTGCCATTGAACCCGCAAATATTCAAGGGACGTTTGAAATATTTTTTGGGTTATGTACTATGTACTATCTACCATGTTATTGGTTTGTGCAACGCCAAAAATCCTTTAAATAAAATCGGTTCGGCGGTTAAACATTACTGTATAACTATCAGGGGAATCTTGTTTGGGTTAATTTAATCTAGTAAATAATTTATTTCCGACGGCTTCCACGTTTGGGGGCAGCTTTTCTGTTATTGGAGTTCCCAAATTTTGGTTTTTGGTGTTTATAGGGTGTTGCTTTTTTTACAGGGCTAGTAGGTCTTTTTTCGCTGGTCTTTTTTACGGCAGTTTTAGGCTTTGATTTCTTAGTTGGTGCAGAAGTAGAATCCTCAATCATGCTATAAAGAATTTCCATTTCTTTTTCATCTAAATCTCGCCAATCACCTAGCGGAATTCCCTTTAAGCTAATATTCATTATCCGAACTCTTTCAAGTTTAGTAACATCATATCCAAAATGCTCGCACATTCTTCTAATTTGTCGGTTCAAACCTTGAATAAGTGTAACACGAAACACATTAACGCCTTCTTGAACTATTTTACATTTTTTTGTTGTGGTGCCAAGCATTGGAACGCCATTTGCCATGCCAGTTAGCGCTTGTTCTGATAGTGGTTTGTTAACTGTAACTAGGTATTCTTTCTCATGTTTATTACCAGCTCTTAAAATTTTGTTCACCAAATCTCCATTGTTTGTTAAAAAAATGAGGCCTTGCGAATCTTTGTCTAACCTGCCAATAGGAAAGATTCTTTTGCTATGGTTTACAAATTGTATGATATTGTTTTGAACGCCATCTTCGGTGGTTGAGGTAACTCCTACTGGTTTATTGAGAGCAATAAATATGGTTTCTTCTCCTCCTCTTGGTTCAAGATGGTGTCCATTAACCCTAACCTTATCACCAGCCTTAACTTGATCGCCAATGGCTGCCCTTTTGCCATTGATAAAAACATGCCCTTGTTCAATAAATCTATCTGCTTCTCGCCTGGAGCATAAGCCACTTTCACTGATAAATTTATTGAGTCGAATCTTTTCCATAGCTACCAAATTTAGCGCAAGATACAAAAGAGCCCAACAAAATTTGGAGCTAAGCAATATTTAGGAATTAAAGTTCAGGGTAAATATGATTTTTATCTATTTTATACATTATTATCACAATAGGTGTAAATTTGAATGATGAAAAACTGGATAACTATTTTTGTGCTTTTGGCCATTGTTTCTTGCAAGAAAAAGGTTGAGAAAATTAATCCTATTAGAGAAGATATTACAGAATCTATTTATGCTTCTGGCTCTATAAAGAGTTTGAACCAATACCAGGCATTTGTTACTGTAAATGGCATTAT
>CAMCJW010000096.1 GCA_945875195.1 Chitinophaga pinensis
AATATCAATAATTATTGCCACTTATCAAGCTGGTGATCTCTTGCAAGCGTGTTTGGATAGCATTCAAAAACAAAGCTACAAGAATATTGACCTTGTTATTGTTGATGGCGCTTCAACAGATACTACTTTGTCTATAATTGAATCTAATAAAGCCCTTATTTCTACTCATATTTCTGAACCAGATAATGGTATTTATGATGCCATGAATAAAGGAATTCAACTTGCAACAGGTGATTTTATTTTGTTTTTAGGTGCCGATGATACATTGCTTATTGATTTGGCCCTAATTGCACCCTTATTATACCAGAGTAATACCATTTATTATGGTGATGTATTGTTTAAACAAAGTGGCAAAAGGTACGATGGTAAATTTGGAGCATATAAATTAGCAATTAAGAATATTTGTCATCAGGCAATTTTTTATCCCTCAAGTGTTTTCAAAAATTATTCTTTTGAATTGGCGTATAAATTATTGGCAGATCACGCCTTAAATATAAAGTTATATGGAGATAAGAACTTTTCTTTTTCTTATTTTTCTTACATTATATCTAGGTATAATCAAACAGGTTTAAGTGCCTCAACCATTGATTCTACTTACATTGCGGCAAGAATGAAGTTGATTTATGATAACTTTTCTAGTTTAGTGTATCTTTATGCAAAACTAAGAATGTTTTTTGCTAAATACGTATTACGAAAAAGGCAATATGCCACCCAATAATGTTTAACTAGTTTGAATAACCCAATTAAAATAGCGAACAAATTTGAAATGCTTGCCATGTATTTGGTTGGTTTTTCAATGGTGTTGAACCTATATATTTTGTCTAGTTTGCTTATTCCGTCGGCTCTAATTATTGTTGCTAGCTTAGCCATTTCATTTTTCTTTTTTGTAAAGCGGTTTAATAGCACAGATTTTATAAATCAACTCATAAATTGGAACCTTTCTTTTTATATCCTCTTCTCTTTGTTTTTTTATTTTATTGCCATTTTGTTAGGGGTTGCTGAACCTAATTTTAATGATTTGATACGCGTTACTGGTGCAAGCTTTTATTTCAATTGGGTGTTTTTTACTTGTGATACACTAGAGAAAATAAAATCTTTTTTCCTAAGATTTAGTGTGGGATTGTATTTGATTTTATTGGCTCAAGCTATTGTTGAATATTATTTTCCGGTTGAATTTGGTGTAATAGTTTCTGGTGCAATAACAAAGACTTCCATTAAGGTTTCTACCACATTATCTGATTCAAATAATTTTGCCAATATCATTATAATTCTTTCTATTATCATCTTAAATTTATACTCCTTTAAAAGCTCTAAGCAGTATCGCATTTTATATCTAACATTATTAATTCTTGGTTTTGTACTTGTAAATATTTCAGGATCTAGGCAGGGATTAATTTTTTGGGCTTTATTTTTCTTAGGTTTTATTTGGGATTTTGTGAAAGGATTTAGTATTAAAAAATTAATTCAAATTGGGGGCACAATTGCTATTTTTACTAGTTTAGTGGTTCCAATTCTTGTTTCATACTTCGAAGAAAACCCTGGCTCAGCTGTAGCACGTTTGTTTTTGGGTGGCGCAAATTCTGGGGAGAGCACAAATTCTAGGTGGTCTACACTAGAAGCTGGATTTGAATTTATAAAAAGCAATTATTTTTTACTAGGCTCTGGTTCCATAAATTTTGATAAGGCTTGGTTCGACTTTACTAGTAACGATACTCCCCTGCCACATAATAGCTTTGTTTTTCTTTGCTGTCAATATGGTGTATTCACTCTGGTATTGGCTTATCTTTTTTTAAAAAGTATTCAACGGGCCTTAAAAGCAAGGCAAATTTTAATAATTTTTGGCTTGCTAATTCCCTACTTTTTTCAACCCAATTTTCCATATTATGCTGTTTCAATATTTGTATTTTCTTATATAGATGCGTGTTATCTTAGGCAAATTGCAGATAAGGATGATTTTGAATTTATTTCTTAATTTGACTTTTGGTATTTCGTTAAAAAAAATGCTCTTTTGTTTAATCCTAAACTGATGTGCTTCTATGAGCCAAATTCAATTATCTGTAATCATACCTTTCCACAAGCAAATTGACTTTCTTTTAAGGGGTATTCGCTCCATTAAGTTTTCTCTTGAAAAGGCCGAAATTTCAGTTAATTTTGAACTTATTATCATTAATGATTCCCCTAGTTTTTCCCTAATTAGTCTTCAAGAAAATTTAGAAAATAATTTTGATAAGGCCTTCGTTGATCGTATTCTTATTATATCCAATAAAGAAAATTATGGCGTGGCCATTTCACGAAATGTGGGACTCGATAATGCAAAAGGTGAGTTTATTCATATTTTGGATCAAGATGATGAAATAAGTGAGGACTTTTATTTATTGAATTTGCAGGCCTTAAAAACTTTTGATTGGGTACTTTGTAATGGGTATTTTGCAAATATAAACTTAAACAAAAAACATTTAATTTATTTGCTTAGGCCGAGCCTAAATATTGATAATTTTATACTGGACGATTTTGTTAGATCGCCTGGACAAGTCGTATTTAAAAGGTCCTTGCTTAGTAATTGCCGTTTTATTGCTCCTATTAAGTATAAGGGTGCCGACGATCGTTTCTTTTGGATATTGATGTATGGTCTTTCTCCAAATATGAAAACCCAATAACTCTACAAGCCTTTGTATATTGCACATTTACATAAAGATAATTTTAGTCATGATAGTCAAGAATTATATCGCTCATGCAAAGAACTTTGGGACGCAATGCCTATGGCTATTTTTGCTAATAAGCAAAAATTAATCAATCGTAATAGATTGGCCATTGATTATATATTAAACATAGATAAATCTATACCAGCATTTGTAGAGTACCTTCGATATAAATATAGACTCAATAGAATGTTAAGATTTATTATAAAACATACCTTTGTCTAATGGTTAAGATTTTAATAATAAATTCAACCCTAGAGCGAAGCGGTTTAACCAACGTGTTTTATAATTTAGTGAAGCACCTTGATAAATCACAATTCGATATTCATATTTTAACACTTTCTAAAGAGCCAATGCATTCACGTTTGAATGATTTTGAACAATTGAATGTAAATCTACATAGGCTTCAATTAGAAGGGGTTAGGAGGTTTTTTTTTAATAAAATAATCATCCAAGAAAAGATTAAATCTATCGCACCTGATATTATTCATACATTTAGCTTTAGAGGAAATTTTTTTGCAAGTAGATACTTGAAGATATATCCCAGAATAGTAACTATTCAAGCAGATTTGAAAGAAAATTATCAGGTTGATTATGGTAGATTTTTTGGCAAAATAGTTGCCGCTATCGAATTACATTTGGATAAATCTGCCAATTACATTACTGTTTGTTCTAATACATTAGCCAAAAAGTACGGTTATTTAAAAAATCTTAGTTGCATACCAAATGGTGTGAGCCAGCAAAATTATTTTGCTTTGTCAATTGATGAAAAAGAAAAGCTGAGGCTAAAATTTAACCTGGATTTTGATAAGGAAGTTTTTGTTTGTGCAGGATTAATTAATGAACGAAAAGATTCCTTGACGGTTGTAAAAGCATTCTTAGAATATGCTACTCAAAAACAGGTTCTATTTATGGTTGGTTCAGGTACTTTGCTAGATGCATGCAAAGAACTCGCAAATAATAATCCTCAAATTTATTTTACAGGCATGGTTGATACTGTGATGGATTATATTGGCATGGCTGATTTTTTTATAAGCGCATCTTTATCAGAAGGGATGCCAAACGCCGTATTAGAAGCTGGATTTGCTGGTTTAAATTTGATATTAAGCAATATTCCGGCCCATCTCGAATTAAAAGAAAACAATTGTATTGGGATGTGCTATTTTGATTCTTCTAACAAAGACGATTTAGGGCGATTAATTCAAAGCTTTCAAAGGTCGGAGGTCAAAATGTCTGAAATTTATTCAGCAAATTCAATGGCATCTTCATTCCAGGATATATATATTAAATTGTTTGGGAATAAGCTTAATTAAGGTGTTTTAAGCAATTCTATTTATATTGTGCCTCTATTATACTCATGAGCGATTTACATTATTTTAATTACCTAAAAACCAGAAGCAAACTAGCATTATTTTACAGAAAAAATATTGTTTACCCTGCTTTAATGAGGGAACTTACTGGCAAAGTTTTAGATATTGGCTGCGGCATTGGCGATTTTCTAATGTGCAGGCCAAACACTGTTGGAATTGATATTAACCAATTAAATGTAAATTATTGCAAAGAACAGGGTTGGGAGGTATATTCCATTGATAATAATCAATTTCCATTTTCAGAAAATACTTTTGATGGAGCCATTTTAGATAATGTGTTAGAGCATTTAACTGAACCAAATATAACTTTGCTTGAAGCAAAAAGAGTTTTAAAAAATACCGGTAAGTTAATTGTTGCAGTACCGGGTACTAAAGGTTACACAATGGACGATGACCACAAACATTTTTATGATGAAGTAGGAATGAATACTTTATTAGCTAGTTTTGGTTTTGTAAATATCAAGTATATTTATCGCCCTACGTTTTTCAAATCAACTTATTTTAGCAAAAAGTTGTCACAGTATTGTATTTATGGGGTATTCGAACTCCAAAAATAAGTTACCTTAGGCAATTCTCTCAATCGTTTTGGTTCGAGTATTATAAATATCTAAACCCCTTAAGAGCTCCAATCTGTCTGGGCCTGTGGTAAAAGTTAGTTCGCCTTCTTGGTTCCTACTTTCTCTAAATTTAGATGCTACATAACCTTGCTCTGCGCTTAATGCTGACAATTGTTTTAGTTTATCTTTTCTCACGAAATAGGCATTGTTGCCTGCTCGGTTCGAACCGATAAATGCATATCCCTTTTCTTCTGCAAGATCGCAATAGGAAAGCAAGGAGCAACCGCAATACAAATGACTATGGTGTTTGTTTTGCCTCACAAAATCTGCTTCATATGGAATTGTCCAGGCTTGGCTCGAGCCAAAAATACTATTGTATTCCATTATTACCAATGTTGGATTTACGCAGGTAATGGCCTTCCAAATATGGTAATCATTGCCGTCTATATCAATATGTAAGAGTCCAAGTTTATTGGCAAAGCCAGCTTCAGAAATGAGGGTGTTAATATTCTCTGCTGTAATAAAAGCCTCTTTGGCAAGAAGTTCATGTTGCCAATACAACTCCTCTTCTTGTATTTTTTTTATATGTTGCCTCGAGCCATCCATTACAAAGCCTGTCCAGTTCTTTGATTTTAAAAGGTAACGTGTGTTCGCCTCTGCATAATCTTCTACGCCAAATTCAAGAAATGTTTGGTGTTCAAAATCCAAATAGCTAGCCAGGAAATCAATGATTCCATCATCTCCCCATTGGGAAAACACGCTAAATTCGGCTAGCTGAATGTTCCTTATTATAGCTTCAGAATTTTGTTTGTTTATAGCGGATAAAACTTGGCCATTTAGCAATTTTGCTGATTCTATTTGTTTAATTATCAAGCGGTTTTGCTTTGGAATTTCTTTAAATGATTTTATGATTCTTTTGAATTTATTTAACATTTTTGTGCCTCAATTGAGAAGCAATTTATAAAAAAAGTAATTGGTAAACCTACTTTATTTCCTTTTATTTGCTAGGTGAGCCAAAGAATCAAAATTAGTGCTTCTATTGTTATTTATAAGCATCGATATGCTCAAGTTGCTGAGTTAATTGAGTCTTTTCTCCTAATACCATTTGAGGTTCGTTTACATATTATAGATAATTCACCTCAAAACCTCTTAGAGCAAGAATTACCTCAGTCGGATATTATACAATACCATTTTTGTAATGCCAATTTAGGTTACGGTAAAGCGCATAATAAGGCAATTAGAACGGTGCTTGATTGGGCAGAATACCACATAGTTTTGAACCCAGATATTTTGATTGAACCAAATGCAATTGTGGCTTTAGTTGATTATATGGTGGTTAAACCTAATATAGGTTTATTGATGCCTAAAGTTTTATATGCAAATGGTGAAACTCAATTTTTATGTAAACTTTTTCCTACCCCTTTCGACTTAATTATGCGTAGATTTATTCCAGGATTCTTGAAGGCGCAAATGCAAGGCCGCTTGGATCAATATGAACTAAAGCATAAGGATTACAATGAAATAATGGAGGTGCCAAATCTCTCTGGTTGCTTTATGTTTTTGCGCATGGATGTATTAAAAATTGTTGGCTTGTTTGATGAACGTTTCTTTATGTATTTAGAAGATACCGATCTAAGTCGAAGGATAAATCTACAATTTCAAACCATATATTATCCTCCAATTTCTATCATTCATCAGTACGAAAAGGGTTCATATAAAAGCCTCAAATTGCTTAAATACCATATTGTTTCGGCATTTAGATACTTTAATAAATATGGTTGGTTTTTTGATACAGTTCGTTATACCATTAATGGCATACAGAAACAATGAAAGTATCTGTTATAACTGCCGTATTCTCTAATCAAGCCATTATTCATGATGCAATAAACTCTGTGCTCTCTCAAAAGAATGTGGAGATTGAATACAGTATTGTGGATGGAGGCTCCAATGATGGAACTGTTGAGATGATTTTATCTTATGGAGATAGAATTTCTAAATTTATTTCTGAACCAGATGATGGAGTCTATTTTGCGCTTAACAAAGGTATAGCTATGGCTACAGGCGACATTATAGCATTGCTACATAGCGATGATTTTTATGCGCATCCTTATGTACTTTCTCAGGTTGTTGAGGCTTTTCAAGATACTGATTGTGATGCGGTATACTCTAACTTGTATTATGTTAAGGGGAGCAATACAAACAAAATCGTGCGATTGTGGGATTCGGGCTTATATAAATTGACTGATTTTTATTTAGGTTGGATGCCTCCTCACCCTGCCTTTTTCGCGAAAAGAGAAGTTTATTTAAAATATGGTTCCTTCAATACCAAGTTAAAAAGCGCAGCTGATTATGAACTCATGCTAAGGCTCATATTTAAGCACAATATTAAGTTACAGTATATTCCAAAGTTTTTTGTTAAGATGCGCACCGGTGGCGCTAGTAATCGTTCTATACTGAACCGAATAAAGGCAAATATTGAAGATAGAAGGGCATGGCAAATTAACAATCTCTCCCCAAAATGGTATACGCTTTTATTGAAGCCGTTGGTGAAATTATTTCAATATCGTTTTTTTAGTTATTTTCGACCTGATAATTCTTAATTTTATGAGCATCCATTCTTCTAAAGCACCAGAGCCTGTTGGTCATTATCCGCATGCAAAAAGAGTTGGCAATTTGTTGTTTTTGTCTGGGGTTGGTCCAAGAGAAAAAGGCACCAAAATAATCCCTGGTGTAGAACTAGATGACAATAGAAATATTGTTAGTTATGATATAGAAAAGCAAGTGCGCTCTGTCTTCAATAATATCAAAAATATCTTAGAAGATAGCGGCAGCAAATGGGAGAATATTGTAGATGTAACCGTTTTTCTAACCAACATGAAGGATGATTTCCCAATTTATAACAAACTTTGGGCTGAGTATTTTGCCATTGATCCCCCTTGCAGAACAACACTTGAAATAAACTGCTTGCCAACGCCAATAGCTATTGAACTCAAAGTAATTGCAACAATTTAGCAACTGGCATCTAGCCTCTAGCATAAATTAAAAATGCCAGCAGCCAGCGGCCAGAAGCTTATTAACGATTCAAATCAATCACAAACCTGTATTTCACATCATTGTTTAACATCCTTTCATAAGCGGTATTTATCTCGCTTAATGATATCACTTCAACATCGGAATAAATATTGTTAGCTGCGCAATAATCTAGCATCTCTTGGGTTTCTTTGGTGCCACCAATACTTGAACCGCTTAAGCTGCGTCTTTTTGAGATGACACTACGGTGGTTAAAATCAACATTGGTAGGAGGGATACCTAGCAAAACCACGGTGCCATCTTTGCCTAATAGGGATAAAAAGAAATTCAAATCATGTGGCGCCGAAACCGAATCTATGATCAAATCGAAATAGTTTTTAAAACAATCTGATTCGCCTACTTTGTTGTAGTTTACAAAATACTTCGCGCCCAATTCCAAAGCATCATCATGCTTCTTATCACTTGAGCTTAAAACCGTAACTTCTGCACCAAATGCCACACCAAATTTAACGGCCATGTGTCCCAAACCGCCTAAGCCTAAGACCGCTAATTTTGTTCCTTTACCTACTTTCCAATGTTTAAGTGGTGAATACGTTGTGATCCCAGCGCATAATAATGGGGCAACCCTACTTAAATCCATGTTTGGATCAACCCGAAGCGCGTATTGTTCATCAACAACCATTAGCTTAGAATAACCTCCGTAAGTGGGCAAACTTGCTCCTGCTGGTTTTGAATTGTATGTCCATGTAACTGCACCCTCGCAAAAGTTTTCTTCACCTTCTTTACATGGATTACAAGTTCTGCAGCTATCCACAAAACAGCCAACTCCAAGGATGTCGCCAAGTTGATATCTTGTAACTGCTGTGCCAATTTGGGTAACTTTTCCAACTACTTCGTGACCAGGAACAATAGGGTAGGTGGTGCCATTCCATTCGTTTTTTACTTGGTGTATATCCGAATGGCAAACCCCACAAAACAAGATTTCAATTTGTATGTCGTTTGCGCCCGTTTCTCTTCTATCTATGGTATGTGGTACTAATGGACTCGTAGCATCAAATGCTGCATATGCTTGTGTTTGCATTTTATTAAAATTTATATTGCTAAGGTAGTTAATTTAGGTCATATGCCCGGATTGTTTTTTACACAAAGTAACTAAGCAACAATTTTATTTTTTAAAAGCATCTATTTTATTTTGCCTTATAACTTATAAATAAATAGTTACTTTGTTTCTTAGTAGTGAAAACCTACCTATAAATCGCCTATCTTATGTTATATTGCAAAAAAAACTAATTTGACATTCGACGATTTTTATTTCGATTACGGACTCATGGATGCATTGGATGCCATGGGATTCAATAAGCCAACACCTATTCAGGAAATGGCTATTCCAGTTATTCTTGAACACAAAGACCTTATTGCCTGCGCACAAACGGGCACTGGTAAAACGGCAGCTTATGTTTTGCCAATTTTGAATAAAATTGCAGAATCAGACCATAGTCATTTAAATACTTTAATTTTAGCTCCCACCAGAGAGTTGGCCATGCAAATAGACCAACAAGTGCAGGGCTTTAGCTATTATATTCAGGTGAGTTCAATTCCAATTTATGGCGGTGGCGATGGTGCCACCTGGGAACAACAAAAGAAAGCCTTAAAGCACGGTGCTGATATTATTATTGCAACTCCTGGCAGGCTAATTTCGCAACTTGCATCAGGCGATATCAACTTTACCAAGTTAGAACATCTGGTGCTAGATGAGGCAGATAGAATGTTAGATATGGGTTTTTATGACGACATTGTTAAGATTATCTCTTATTTGCCTAAAGACCGACAAACACTGTTGTTTTCGGCAACCATGCCTCCCAAAATTCGCACACTGGCTTCTAAGATTTTATACAAGCCTGAAGAAATTAGCATCT
>CAMCJW010000097.1 GCA_945875195.1 Chitinophaga pinensis
TGAAGTTCTGAGGCAGCAGCGCCTTTTAAAATAAATGTTGCCATTTCTGGAGGCATATTAACTGTTCCCGAATTGGATTTAAAGGAAGTTAACAACCCAAATGAATGTTTTTTATAATTTATTAAAAACGAAGGTCCATGAAAAGCAACATCGGCAAAAATATAGTTTTTATCTTTTAGGCTTCTTTTCAGGTTGAAAATTCTATCAAATGTTTGGTTGATACTTTCACCGTCTGTTCCAGATTTGTCTGTAAAAGCATTTATTGTTTTTGGAGACAAAATTTTGGTAATAGGCTTTTTTTCTAAGTAAAACCCATTATTCAAAATAGCTGTTGAATAATTAAACAGCAAAATGTCGGTGCCGTTATTTAAATAATTAGTATTTGCAGGGTTTATAGTAATACCCAAAACACCAGCCTGATTGCTTGTGTACATACCTGTTTGGAATTGCCCCAAAGCGGGCACATTACCTATACAAAAAGCAATAACTACTAAAAAAATATTTCTCATAAGTTTTGGGTAGTTATATTCCAAGGTACAATTATTAATTTTCAAAATGGCTACAAATTTAGGCAGCAAATGCGATACTGGCAATGCTTATTTTACAATTACAATTTTTTACAATAACACTTGCGCAACTTTCAATAGTTGCACCGGTAGTTATTACATCATCCACTAACAAAACATGTTTGTTTTCAAACTGGTTGGGGTTTTTTACACTAAAAATTTGATCAACATTTGTCCATCTTTCAATTCTATTTTTCTTTGTCTGGGTATCAGTTGCTCTGTTACGATAAACCGAATCACTTAAGTTTTCTATTTTTAAAATTTCAGAGATACCATTGGCAAAAGCCAAACTTTGGTTATAACCTCTTTTTTTCATTTTACTACTATGCAGAGGAATAGCAACTATTGCATCAATTCCATGACTTTCGATTGTTTTTTGAAGTCTGGAGCCATATAACTGGCCCAGAAAAACTGCTAAATCTTCATTTCCTCTATATTTTAGTTCGTGTAATAGTTTTTGAGTAATTCCTTGTTGGTTAAAAAATAGAAACGAAAAAGCCCTTTCAAAAGGTATTCTGCCCCACAAAGTTTTTTCTACCCCATTTTCTTTGTGCAAATGGTCATTGGTTTCTGGCAATTGCAGCTGGCAGCCTAAACACAAATATTTTTCTGTTTGAACCAAACTCTTATTGCATGAAACGCAAAGGTTTGGGTAGAGCAAATGGATGAGGTGCTTAAGCATGAAAGCGCAAATTAGTGCTTTTCATTGGTTATCAATCCTTAAAATTTAATTAAAATCCAGTATTTCTACTTTTGGAGGTTATTTTTTAAAAGTGATTAGTGCCTCCTTTTTTAAACAATTCACAGAAAAATAAAAAAAATATAATATTTGATGTAAGCTTGTTGGGTATTAATTGCTGTAATTTTGTTTTGGTTGTTAATTAGATAATACCATTGAAACATTTTAAATTTTTACGTTATCGTATTAAGGCACCCATTATTGTCTTGCTATTTTTATTCTTTTCTCTAGGCTTAAAGTCAAGTGATAAGGGTTATGATAAAATTGATGCCTTTAAAAATGGAATGGCTAAAGTTTACAGGGCAAACACCATGGGATTTATCAACCAAAATGGGGAAGAAATTATAGCCTGTAGGTATCATTTTATTTCTGATTTTGTGAACAACCTTGCCAAGGTAATGATTGATAAGAAATATGGTTTTATCAATACAAAAGATGAGGTAGTTATCCCAATTAAATACGATTACATAGGTCCATTTATCAATGATTTAGCTCAAGTTAAATTAAATAATCAATATGGGGTAATTAATATTTCCGGCGAAGAAATTACTCAAATAAAATACGACGAAATTGGAGCATTTAACAAGAATGGTGAAGCAAAAGTTAGGATAAAAAGATTAGAAGGTAAGATTAATTGTAGCGGTGAAGAGGTGATTCCTGTTTATAAATCCACTGAAAGGTAGTAGTCTAAATTAAAACTCCTATTTACCATTTATACTATTCTCACAGCTATTTAAAACAAACCTTTCCTGCGCACAACTTTTTTTATTAATTTCGCAGGAAGAACATGTTAAAACAAGGATTACAACAAAGTCAGTTACAAAAGCTATCACCGCAGCAAATTCAGTTCATTAAACTGCTGCAGTTAAACTCTGTGGATATACTTCAAAGAATAGACCAAGAGTTGATTGAAAATCCTGCATTATTAAAAGCTGCAGATTCTGATGCAGCTCCTGATGAAACAGCCCCAATTTCCGAAACAGAATTGGCCACTCCAGAAGAGGAAAAAAAAGACTTGACTGTTGATGATTATTTGGCCGATGAATCATTTGATGTAAAAGATTACGTGAACGATGAATATGACCCTGATGGCTTTCATTTGAGTGATGAAGGAGATGAGGAGAAAAAGGAAAGGCCGTTGGCAGAAACACATAGCTTTCATGAAGAGCTCATGGAGCAGTTTTCTGCAATTGCCGAAGATGAAAAGGAGTTAGCAATAGGCAATCAAATCATTGGCTCAATAGATGATGACGGTTATTTAAGAAGGTCGTTATTGGCCATAGCAAATGATTTGGCTTTTTCTATCAACATTGATTCGAATGAAGAAGAGCTAAAAAAAGTACTTATTAAGGTTCATACTTTGGATCCTGCAGGTATTGGAGCAACTTCATTACAAGAATGCTTATTACTTCAATTGAAACGCAAAGATCAAAGTTTATCTAATGTAAAAATTGCAGCAGAAATCATTACTAATTATTTTGATGATTTTACCAAGAAGCATTATGATAAATTGTTAAAGTCATTGAAAATAGGTGAGTCAGATCTTAAAGACGTAATACATATTATTACTAGACTGAATCCTAAGCCTGGAGAGGCAATAGACAATTCGGCAACTCAATATATTACACCTGATTTTATCCTGATTGAAGAATTGGGAAGACTTACCGTTCACCTCAATTCTAGAAATGCACCAGATTTAAGAATTAGTAAAAACTACCTTGAAACGCTTCGTGGTTTTGATGGCGCAAAGTCGCCTACCCGGGAGCAAAAAGATACTGCCCAATTTATTAAGCAGAAATTAGATGGGGCTAGGTGGTTTATCGACAGTATAAAACAAAGGCATAATACCTTATTGCTAACCATGAATGCAATCCTTAAGTTTCAATATAGTTTCTTTCAAGAAGGTGATGAATCTTTTTTGCGCCCCATGATATTGAAAGATATTGCAGAAATAACCAACTTGGATATTTCAACAATCAGTAGGGTTGCAAATAGTAAATATGTTCAAACCGAATGGGGTACTTTTGCCTTAAAGTATTTCTTTAGTGAAGGCATTCAAACAGATGATGGCGAAGAAGTAAGTAGCCGAGAAGTGAAGAAAATTTTAAAGGAGGCCATAGAATCTGAGGAGAAGAATAAACCCCTACCAGATGAGCGTTTAATGGATATTTTGAAAGAAAAGGGATACAATATTGCGCGAAGAACTGTTGCAAAATACAGGGAGCAAATGAATATACCCGTAGCACGCCTAAGAAAAGAAATATAGCTAAAATTTTAACTCTGTTTTCCCGTTCCCTCTAAAGTTAATGGCTTTGTTATTGACCTGCTTATAATTTGTTGTGCCAAAGTAACACGCTTGAAAATTGCTATTATCTTGATTATTTACCCAAAAATTAGCAATAGTTTTATAGGTACTATAAATCTTCTAGCAGGGTTCGGAAGGCAACAAATTTTCCCCCGAATTTTTTTTGGGTTTCTGCCTGCAATGCCGGTGCAAATTCTTGCTGGTATTGGTTATACTTATCTATACTTTCGGTTTGGTATTGGATAGCATAAGTTTGGCCTGTTTCATCTTCTTGCCTACTGATTATTCGCATAATTTTGTAAGCCAAAAACATATTAGTGGCCATAACATCAGGAATATGCTGTTCTAACATCCACTCTAACCATGCTTCATGAATGTCGTCTTCAACATTAATAGTAACGTTATAAATAATCATATTTTTAGTTTAATTGATCGCCACGCAAAAGGCGAAACTGTTTTCTGCAATCTGTTAAAAAGAAACTTCCTGGGTAAGTATCAATAAACTTTTCGTAAAGTTTTTTTGCCTCTTCAGGGTTGCTCAATTGGTATTGGTTCAAACGGGCTAAATCATATAATGCATTGTCTCCAAGAATATCTGATCCATACTCGGTCACTACCATTTGGTAATATTTTGCAGCCTGATTAAAGTCTTTTTTCTTGAAATAAATTTTTGCTTTCTTGTATAAAATGTCGTCAGATAAACTGTGTTTAGGAAATAAGATGTTGATACTATCGAGTTTTGATAGGGCAACATTGTCATTGTTCTGAACAAAGTTTAGGTCGGCTTGCGCAAAATAATGAAGTGGCTCTGTATTGCTATCAACTGTATTGTCTTGAATCAACAATGAAAGTTCTAAGGCATTATTGGCAATTAATTGAGTTGTGGCGGTTTTTAATATATCCAATTGGGCTTTTGCCCATTCAAATTCTCCCAGGTAATAGCTTAATCTTGCATTTCGGTATTTGGCTTCTTGCCCCAATGGCTCTTGTAAAAAATCTTTATCTACTTGGCCATAAAGTAACATGGCATCCCAAACTTCCCCTTTCATAACATAGAAGTCGGCTAACTCTAATTTGCAATTGGCCAAAAGGTTTCTATCTACTCTTGGCATATTAATTATTTCTTCATAATCTTTAATGGCTTCTGCGTAGTTGTTTAAATAGAATGCTTGTAAATTTGCCAAGTTACGCATGGTGTTTGCCATATTTGGGGTTCTTCCAAATTCTTGGAGTAGCAAATCATATTCATTGGCAAGCGATTTTAAATCTTCCTGCAAATAATTGCCCCCAAGAATTTTCTTAGATCTTGCTTCTATTTCTGCGTTTTTAGCCATTGCATAATAGGTTTTATCTTTTCCCAAAAGCTCCACTTGTTTGTAAATTGAAATGGCGGCATCATATTTTTCGTTTGCTGTTGCCAAAAAGCCTAACTCAATTAATCGGCGACCATCTTCCTTGTATTTTTTATCTATGGCTTTGGCATATAATAACGCTAATTCGTATTCATTGCGTTGCACATGCAGCCAAATAAGCATCTCAGGAAATGTGGTGAATTCTGGGTATTGTTTGTTTTTTTTCTGGAGGGCCTGTTTGAGTATATCGTATTCTTCTTTGGATTGCAGCGAATTTTGCAAATAACCTTGCACTTCCGAAACATAACTTTGGTCCAAAACAAGTACATTTAAGTATTCCTCTATCATGGCAGGAACCTCATGGATTTCTGTGTATAGGCTTGCTAATTCGCTAGCAAACATTAAATCATTGTGCAGTATTTTTCTTCCTTTTAAAAAGGTTTCAATGGCAAATTGCTTTTCATTGCGTTTCTCAAAGGCCTTTGATAATTCATATATTTCATTGTCTATGGGCAGCATTTTTTGGATCAAACCATTGAACAATGCCGCTGCTTTTTGATTTTCTTTTTGTAGGTTTAACAGATATCCTTGGTCTACCTTATAAAAGCTATTCTTTTCATATTTTTTGCTTTGCTTTTTAACTAATTTTTGCGCGTCAGTGTAATTTTCCTGTGCCAAATAGCATTTTATTAGGTTGTCGTAAAAATACATCGACTTTGAATTTTTATTCAACAGCTTTTCATACATATCTGAAGCCTTGTTGTATTCCTTATTGCTCAAATACTGGGCAGCCAATTCTTCGTCGGCTTGCTGTGCATGCGTATAGTTTGTAACTATACAAATTAGCAATAAAATTACCAATTGTTTTACCCGAACGCTTGTTCTTTTATCTTTCATTTATTATTGAACGAAAATAAGGGAATGCTTGGTATTTTTTATTGGTAATGTAAATGGCCCGTTTAATCAGCAAATTGCATAAAATTTATTATTATTGCATACTTGAGTAGTATTAAAAAATTAGCAGGGCAAACGGCCGTTTATGGCTTAAGCACAATAGCAGGTAGGTTTTTCTACTTTTTATTGGTTCCTATTTATACCAGGGTTTTTACCCAAGTAGAATATGGCATAAATGCAGAGTTTTATGCATACATATCGTTTTTTAACATCTTGTTAACTCACGGCATGGAAACTACATTTTTTAGGTTTGCTGAAAAAGAAAATAGCAAACAGGTTTATGCCAACGCATTGGTTTCTGTGCTTGGTGTATCTGGTATTTTTGCCGTATTATTTTTAGGATTTGGCCAGCAAATTGCAACAGGAATAGGTTATGGTAGTGAGCCCCAATATATTTATTATTGTGTAGGCATTTTGTTTTTTGACAGCCTTTGTGCAATCCCTTTTGCTCTGCTTAGGCACCAAAGCAAGCCTGTTAGGTTTGCCTTAATTAAGAACTTCAATATTTTTACCAATGTTTTGCTCAATTTATATTTTTTGTTGTTGGCTCCTTATTGCTTAAAAACGCAAGGAATAACCTTACCATTTTTTAAGCCAGGATTAGGTATTGAAAGCATCTTTTTGTCGAATCTATTTGCAAGTGTTATTACAACCATGTTATTGAGCAAAGAATTATTAGGCATTACATTTGGCTTTAATTATGCGCAATGGAAACTCATGATGAAATATGCCATACCAATGATTTGGGTTGGCTTTGCTGGAATGATTAACGAAACCTTAAGTAGAGCTATGCTAAGGTATATTTGGCCAGATCCAGAGGAGGCTAAGGCAATGAACGGAATTTTTGCAGCCAATTACAAATTATCTATAATTATCACTTTGTTTATTCAGGCTTACAAGTTTGCCGCCGAACCCTTCTTTTTTACCCATTCAAAAACTACAGAAAAGAAAGATTTATATGGCACTATCATGAACTATTTTGTGTGGATATGCTTGTTTGTTTTCTTATTAGTGATGTTGTTTTTGCATTATTTTAAGTATTTCATTGGTGAGCAATTTTTTGAAGGATTGGTTGTTGTTCCTATTTTATTATTTGCCAATATTTTCTTAGGTATTTATTACAATGTTTCTATTTGGTATAAGCTTTCGGATCAAACAAATAAAGGGGCGTTAATTTCATTGATAGGTGCATTTTTAACTGTTGGTTTGAACCTATTATTTATTCCAAAATTTGGCTATGTTGGCTGTGCTTGGGCAACTTTTATTTGTTATTTTAGCATGATGGTTATTGGTTATTTAATGGGTCAAAAGTATTACCCTATTCCTTATAACTTAGGAAGAGCATTTTTATATTTAGTAGTAACTTTAAGCTTTTATGGAGTTTCTCTGTTTTCAGAAAATTTCATTGAAGCAGGCAGCATATTGGGTAATACCATGCGTGGTTTAATGTTATTGGTTTTTGTGATGCTGGGATATGCTTTAGAAAGAAAAAAATCGCTCTTATTTTTTAAGAAATGATGGAGGTAAAAATTATTAATTTAAGCAATAATGAATTGCCAGCTTATCAAACTTCACATGCTGCGGGAATGGATATTAGTGCCTTTTTAGAGGAGCCAATTTTTTTAAAAGTTGGTCAAAGAATATTGGTTCCAACAGGTTTGTTTATAGAAATACCAGTAGGATTTGAAATTCAAATTAGGCCAAGAAGTGGCTTAGCTTTTAAATACGGCATTACTGTTTTAAACAGCCCAGGAACTGTGGATGCAGATTATAGAGGAGAAATCAAAGTTTTATTGATCAACCAAGGGGAGCGCGATTTTGAAATTAAAAATGGAGAAAGGATTGCCCAAATGATATTAAGTAAACATGAAATTATTGATTGGCAGCCTGCTCAAGATTTAAGTAAAACCAACAGAGGCAGCGGTGGCTATGGCAGCACCGGAAAATAGAACATTTACAAAAGGATTGATTTTGATGTTTTGAAAATTTGGGGTATTGTATTAGGTTGCAACTCAATATTACAAAGCTTCTTTTTTAACATTCTACAAAAAATAGATAATATGAAAATAATAGTTCCTATGGCTGGTATGGGAAAGCGCATGCGTCCACATACACTTACTGTTCCTAAGCCTTTAATTCCAGTTGCAGGAAAGCCAATTGTTCAAAAAATAATTGAGGATTTAGCTAAAGTTTGCGGCACAGGGATAGAGGAAGTGGCGTTTATTATAGGCCCATCATTTGGCGCGGCCGTTGAAAAAGAGCTTGTTGCAGTAGCAAACAAATTAGGCGCAAAAGGCTCTATTTATTATCAACAAGAACCTCTAGGTACCGCACACGCAATCATGTGTGCAAAGGAAAGCCTAGATGGCAATTGTTTGGTAGTTTTTGCCGATACCCTTTTTAAGGCCGACTTTACCCTAGATAGAAGTAAAGATGCCATTATTTGGGTTCAAAAAGTAGCTGACCCAAGTCCATTTGGGGTTATAAAGGTAAATGACCAAAATATAATTACTGATTTTATTGAAAAACCACAACATTTTGTTTCAGATTTAGCCATCATTGGTATCTATTATTTTAGAGATGGTTTGAACCTAAGGAGTGAATTACAATATTTATTAGACAACGATTTAAAAGAACAAGGTGAATACCAATTAACCAATGCTCTGGAAAATATGAAGCAAAAAGGGTTGAAGTTTGAACCGGGTCAAGTTACAGAATGGCTTGATTGTGGCAATAAAAATTCAACCGTTTTTACTAATTCACGCATGTTACACTTTATGCATGCTGCCAATGAAAAAATGGTAGATGATACCGTTACTTGCGATAACGGCCTAATTATTCAGCCATCTTTGATAGGGAAGAATGTTAAAATTAAAGGAAGTATTGTTGGCCCCAACGCATACATTGCTGATAATTGTACTATTGAAAACTCAATTGTTTCAAATTGCATGATCCAAAATAATACTACTATAAAAATGGCAGTAATTGATAATGCAATGATTGGCAGCTTTGTTCAATACGTTGGTGAAGCAAAGGATTTAAGTATTGGAGATTATACCACAGTTATTTAATTATAGCCTTATTTAAACCATCCTAATTTGGAAACAATGGTTTCTAAATTATTTCGTTATAAGCAACATGCATGTAATCAAAAAAGTATTTTTTGCGAGTTTGGGTTGTTTAATCTGCCTATTTACCTATGCCCAGCAAAATAAGGGTAAAATAGGTGAGCGCCAAAAGATGGATTTCGACAAACATTTCTTTGGTGGCATGAAGGAAAAGATGATCAAAAATTTTGATGAGGCTGAAACAGAGTTTAGGTCAGCCATTAATTTTGATCCTAGCAATGCCAATGTTCATTATCAATTAGCAACTATTTTAATAGCCAAAAAAAAGAATTCAGAAGCAATTTTTGAGGCAGAGCGTGCATTTACCTTAGATCCAATCAATGAGTGGTACAGTAAATTGCTTTTGGAATTATATAAAAATAATAATCAATA
>CAMCJW010000098.1 GCA_945875195.1 Chitinophaga pinensis
AACCACCAATGAAAAAATGGGATTTATTGGCCGTATTGAAGGCATTGTAGCCTACGCCACAGTTTTGATGGTAAAAGAAGGTACTCAATTTTAGGCGGCTAAGTGCCAAAAGCTAACGGCCAATAGCTAACAGCCAATAGCATTTTTTCTTTAAAAAAAATGTTATCTTGGGCAAATGACAGTGTTAAATTACTTAACAAAATTTGAAGAAGTTTTTAGCTCATTGAACGAGCAACAAAAATCAGCAGTACAACATATTGAAGGTCCTGTTTTGGTTATTGCGGGGCCAGGTACGGGCAAAACGCAAATTTTGGCCGCACGCATTGCGCGCATCTTATTAGAAACAGATGCGCTACCAGAAAACATATTGTGCCTTACCTATACCGATGCAGGTGCAGTGGCTATGCGCAAAAGACTATTAGATTTTATTGGACCAGATTCCTACAGGGTGCAAATTTCTACTTTCCATGGTTTTTGCAATAAGGTTATTCAAGAAAACTTGGATGTTTTTGGCTTCAGAAATTTAGATCCCGTGAGCGATTTAGAAACCATTCAACTCATGCGCGATTTGGTAGATGGCCTTCCTAAAAATCATCCTTTAAAAAGATATACTGGCGATGTGTATTATGAAATATACCGCCTCATAGCCTTGTTTGGCTTGATGAAAAAGGAAGATTGGTCGGCAGATTTTTTGTATGAAAAAGTTGAATTGTATTGCAATGAATTACCTACCCGAGACACTTTTATTTACAAGCGCGCAGGTAAAAACAAAGATGGAAGTACTTATGCAAAAGGTGATGTAAAAACGGATGCCTTGAACCAAGAGCTCCACAAAATGGAATTGCTAAAAGCGGCCATTGCCTTGTTTGAACCCTACCAAGAAATATTGCTAAAAAACAACCGATACGATTTTGCCGATATGATACTTTGGGTGATAAAAGCATTCAAAGAAAATGCCACCCTCCTATCCGATTACCAAGAAAAGTACCAGTTCATTTTGGTAGATGAGTTTCAAGATACCAGTGGATCGCAAAATGATTTATTACAATTATTATTGAGTTATTGGGAAGTACCAAATGTATTTGCTGTTGGCGACGACGACCAAAGTATCTACCGTTTTCAAGGTGCCAACATTGAGAATATACAAAATTTTATTCAAAAATATGTAGGCCACATGAAGATGGTTAAATTGGAAGACAACTACCGCTCAACCCAAAAAATATTAGATGCAGCGGGTAAACTCATTCAAAGAAATACACAAAGAATTTCGGATGAAAAAATACTTTATGCCCGCAATGCTGCCATCAAAGATTTAAAGCTTGAACCAAAAGTTGTTGCCTACTTTAATCCTTTGCATGAAAGTACTGCTATTGCTAAGCAAATTGAAGATTTAAGCAAACAAAATATACCCTTAAATGAGATTGCCATTCTATATAGAAATCATCACCAAGCAGATGAAATGGCCAATTATTTGCAAGCTAAAAACATAGAAGTAAACACCCGCAAAAGAGTAAATATTTTGCATGAACCTTTGGTTAAAAAAATAATCAAAGTAATGGAATTTTTGAGCGCCGAAACAGAAAAAGCATTCAGTGGTGAGCCTTACCTTTTTGAAATTTTACATTTTCAAGAATTCAATATTCCTTCATTGGAAATTGCACGAATGTCTGTTGAAATTGCCAACAAAAATTTCAATGAACGACAAACCAGTTGGCGTGAAGAATTGAGTAAATTGGCCAAAAAGAAGCAGGGAGATTTATTTGAACAACACACCACTGGCATTGCCTTGAGCAGCTTTAGTGCAACCATAGAAAATTTAATTATTGGCTGTTTGAACCAAACGCCGCAGGTAACTATCCATCAAATATTGCGCGACTGTGGCATATTAGCCGTTGCATTAACAGATAAAGAAAGAACTTGGTTCATGGAAATGTTGCGCACTTTCTTTGATTTTATTAAAGAAGAATGTACCAAAACACCCACCCATAACTTAAAGAGTTTAACAGAAACAATTTTGTTGATGCAGGCCAATAAAATTGCTTTAGCTGCAGAAAAAATTGTTTACAGTGCATCGGGTGTAAATTTTATCACTGCTCATTCCTCTAAGGGTTTGGAGTTTGAATACGTATATATTATTGGTTGTAATAGCAAGCCTTGGGACGATAGCAATAGAAATAGAAGTTATAAATTACCCGATAATCTTTTTGCGATTCAAGGAGATGAAATTGAAGAAGTAAGGCGTTTATTTTATGTGGCCATGACAAGGGCAAAAACACATTTACAAATGAGTTTTAGTGAACAAGACTTGAACCAAAAATCGCTTGAACCGAGCAGATTTATTGCAGAAATTACAGAAGACAAAGTTATTCCTATACACCGCGAATTGGCATCCAATGAAGACCTCATCGCTTTTTCACTTTCGCCACTCAACAAAACAGAAGAGGCCACCATTCCAACGGCCATTATCGACAATGCTTTTACAGATAGCTTGCTCGAAAAATACACCTTGAGTGTAACACATTTGAACAGTTATTTAAAATGTCCTGTATCTTTTTACTTCAATAATTTTATAAAGGTACCTGCGCCAAAAAGTGCAAGTATGACCTTTGGTTCGGCTGTTCATTATGCCTTAGAACAACTCTTTAAGAAAATGAACAGCGATGAAGAAAAACAATTTAGCGGAATAGAACAACTAATAAAAGACTTTAAGTGGTATATGCGCCGCAAGCAAGATAGTTTTACTGAAGCAGAGTTCAAGAGAAGGTTAGAATATGGTGAAGAAATACTGCCGCGTTACTACAATGAATATATTCATCAATGGAACAAAGTAACCAGTGTAGAAAGATCTTATAAAAATGTTTTGGTTCAAGGCATACCCTTAAATGGGAAATTGGACAAAATGGAGTTTGATGGTAATTATGTGAATGTAGTAGATTATAAAACTGGCTCCTATAAAAATGCAAAAACAAAGTTTAACAGGCCTAATCCAGAGGCGGTAGCCAAAGACATTGAAGCTGGTAAGGCACCTAAGTTTGAAGATGAATTTGGAGGTGATTATTGGCGACAAGCAGTATTTTATAAGCTCTTAATGGATTACGATGCAACCAAAAAATGGGAAATGCGCAGTAGCGAATTTGATTTTATTGAGCCTTTGGTTCAGCCCGGTTTAAAAGGCACACTGGAATACAAATTTCACAAAGAAAAAATTCAAATTATTCCAGAAGATTTAAAAATAGTTGAAAGCCAAATAAAAACTGTTTACCAAAAAATTGTTCAAAAAGAGTTTACCCAAGGCTGTGGAAAAGAAGATTGCGTTTGGTGTAATTTTACAAAAGATTATTACGCTAACCAAAGCCAATCGTTTGCCGCAGGCGATTGGGATCAAGGCATGGAAACAGAAGATGCGTAAATTACTAAGCTAGAAACTCATCAAAATCGCGTTCAAGCTCAATAAATAAGTCGTAAAACCTATTGAATTGCTCGCGCAAGGAAATATGGGTTAATAACAACAATTGGTTGGGCTGATCCATTTCCTCTAAATGGTTTTCGTGCTGCTTAATGTCGTGTCTCAGCTCATCAATTACCTCTCTTTGCCTGATAAACCTGTTTTGAAATTGCTCTACTCTAGCCATACTGCCAGAATAAGAAAATTGAGGAATAGACTCCTCTAAGCGAGATTGTAATTCTTTAAATTGATTTTTAGTTTGATCCATGATGCGCAACCAGCTGAAATGCTCGGTAAATAGCATGGATTGAGTGGCAGTTTGATTCATAAAAATTTTATTTGAGAAGTAAAAATAAAATAAATATAACAAACTCACTAATTGACATTTATGTTTTTTTTCGTTACAATGTAAATTTATGATTTTCATTTTTTTGAAATCGCTGCATAAAATCAGCTAAAAATTGGTGTAGAGCAGCTAAGAAAATCCTATTTTTGAGGCTCAAAAAAAAACAGCTATGCCATACAGAATTGAACACGACACCATGGGTGAAGTTCAGGTGCCATCAGATAAATATTGGGGCGCCCAAACAGAACGTTCTAGAAATAATTTTAAAATTGGTCCGGAGGCAAGCATGCCCAAGGAAATTATTTATGCTTTTGCTTATTTAAAAAAAGCTGCGGCTCATGCCAATAAAGACTTGGGCGTATTAACTGAAGAGAAATGCGATTTAATTAGCTTGGCCTGCGACGAAATATTAACTGGTGCTTTAGATGGTGAATTTCCACTGGTTATTTGGCAAACTGGCTCTGGTACCCAAAGCAACATGAACGTAAATGAAGTAGTTGCCTATAGAGCGCATGTATTAACAGGTGGTAAATTAGCTGATGAGAAAAAAGTATTGCACCCAAATGACGATGTAAATAAATCGCAATCGAGCAACGATACTTACCCAACTGCTATGCACATTGCCACTTATAAAATGGTTGCAGAAATTACCTTACCAGGCATACAAAAACTAAGAGATACACTTGCCTCAAAGGTTGAAAGTTTTAAGCACATTGTAAAAACAGGTAGAACCCATTTTATGGATGCTACACCATTAACCTTAGGACAAGAATTTAGTGCATATGTGCAGCAATTAGACAATGGCATGCGCGCATTACGTAATGCACAAGAAATGGTTGCAGAACTTGCCCTTGGCGGAACTGCAGTGGGTACTGGATTAAATGCACCAAAAGGTTACGATGTTTTAGTGGCTAAAAAAATTGCAGATTTTACCGGACTTCCATTTGTAACGGCACCAAATAAATTTGAAGCATTGGCTGCACATGATGCGATGGTTGAAATGAGTGGTGCGTTGAAACGTGTGGCAGTAAGTTTGATGAAGATTGCCAATGACATTCGCATGTTGTCATCTGGACCAAGAAGTGGAATTGGCGAAATTGTTATTCCAGATAATGAACCAGGCTCGTCTATTATGCCAGGTAAAGTGAACCCAACGCAACCAGAAGCCATGACTATGGTTGCGGCACAAGTTATGGGTAATGATGTTGCGGTTTCGATAGGTGGAAGTAATGGGCATTTTGAATTGAATGTTTTTAAACCAATGATGGCAGCCAATGTATTGCAAAGTGCTAGGTTAATTGGCGATGCATGTGTTTCGTTCAATGATAATTGTGCGATTGGCATCGTTCCAAATAACGAAACTATTAACAAGCATTTGGAAAATTCGTTGATGTTGGTAACAGCTTTGAACCCACACATTGGATACGAAAATGCTGCAAAAATTGCAAAGAAGGCACATAAAGAAAACAAAACATTAAGAGAAGCTGCAGTTGAATTGGGCTTACTTACCAGCGAGCAATTCGACCAATGGGTAATCCCCGCCAACATGGTTGGAACTTTATAATTTTAGTTTTCACTACAAATTAACGAAGCAACGATTTTGCCATGGAGGCTCCAAGGCACGGAGTTGTTTTTATAAGCTGATGGAGGTAATTGGGTTTTGAAATCAACTATGATTACTAATGTTCGACCCCTTCGGGGTCGCATGTTTATAGGTATAATGATGTGCTATAGACATACGACCCCGAAGGGGTCGAATATAAAAACTGATATCATAAATCCTTGAATGTTATTTCAAAAAGGTTTGAATTATCATTGCTCCTTAGTTCAACGCAATCGTATAAAATATGCTTAGTGCCGGGGAGCCTTGACACCTCCGCTAAAGGCTTCGGTGTCCGAAGGGTGATAAAAAAATTGTTACTTTGTTACTTTGTAGTAAAAACCAATCTTTAAAAAGCTAAGCTTTTATTTGGAGCAGGAACCCCATTCCGTGGTGGTTTACTAATTCAATATTGGGATCTTCTTTGAGGTATTTCCTAAGTCTTGAGATATAAACATCCATGCTTCTACCTGCAAAGTAATCGTCGTTACCCCAAATTTTTTCTAGGAGTACTTCTCTTTTTATGAGTTCACCAGGCCTATTCATGAGCATCAATAACAAGGCACCCTCTTTTTTGGTTAACCGTATTTTTTTCTCGTTTAAAATCAATTCAAAATTAATTGGATCAAACCGATAAATACCAATTGCTTGAATTTCTTTGAGCTCAGACTCATTGCTGGTTTTCATGTTTCGCTTTAAAAAAACTTGGATACGTAGCGCCAATTCTTCCATTGAAAAAGGCTTTACCAAATAATCATCTGCACCAGCTCTAAACCCTTGAATTTTATCCTCTTGAAATCCTTTAGCAGTTAAAAAAATAATGGGCACATGCATGTTTATTTTTCTAATTTTTTCAACTAAGGTAAATCCATCCATAACCGGCATCATTACATCGATGAGGCAAATTTGAAACTTACCTTGGATAAACTTAGATAAGGCAGCTTGGCCATCAGTGCATAAGGAAACATTATAGCCTTTTTGAGCCAACACTTCCTGAACAACAAAGCCTAAATGAGGATCATCCTCGGCCAACAAAATATTTACTTTATCAAACATGTTTAATTTTGGGTAATTCAATAAAAAATTTACTCCCAATTCCAAGAGCGCTTTCCACTTTTACTTGTCCGCCTTGAGCTTGGGTAATTTGTTTTACATAAAACAAGCCAATTCCAAAACCTTTTACTTGATGAATATTGCCAAAAGGAACCCTAAAAAACCGATCAAAAATTTGCTTTTGGTATTTAGGGGCAATACCTAAACCTTTGTCTTGAACACACAAAACAAATTTACCATTTAAAACAGAGGAGCTAACTGTTATTTGAATTTTACTTGGACTATATTTAATGGCATTTTCTAACAAATTAGAACACACTTGCGAGAAATGAAAAGGATCAATCCATACTTCAATCGTTTCATTGGTTAGATTTAATGTGAATTGTTCTTCGATTAAATTATTCAATAACTGTATTTTTTGGGCA
Source organism: Chitinophaga pinensis (assembly GCA_945875195.1). Taxonomy (GTDB): domain Bacteria; phylum Bacteroidota; class Bacteroidia; order UKL13-3; family UKL13-3; genus B1. The sequence continues at coordinate 6,870 of CAMCJW010000098.1, forward strand.
CATTCATGAACAAGTATATTTGGGTTAACCCATTCACTTTTGAGTTTGATACCTTCTTCCAAACCCAAAATCTTCTCGAGTTGAAGTTTCATGCGTACGGCCTCTTCTTTGATAATTTTTGAGAAAATAACCACCTTGTCTTTGTGCGCATCAATGTTGGCTTCAATACCATCTGCCGAAATGCCAATAGTGGTAAGTGGCGTTCTAATTTCGTGAGCCATGTTATTGATAAAATCTCTTTGAATCTCTGAAAGCCTCTTTTGCCTGGTTATCACAAAAAAACTATAGGTAAAGAAAATGAGTATGAGCAATACCAATAAGCTTAAATAAATCCACAAACCCATATCGGAAAATAGGTCCATTTTAATATTGGGAAAGTAAATGGTGAAGTAATTCTTATCTAACTTAACAGGTGGAAATTTATATGAATTGGCTGATTCTTCCTTTAAGTTTTCACTATAATAACCACCATAAACCAATTGTTTGTTGGAACAATCATAAATACTATAAGCATAAGCTTCGGTAATATGAACCCTATTAAACTCTTGTCGAATAAAATGATCGAGTACAGAAGGATCAATCAAATCATTTACCATTACGGCATAATAGTTTTCGGTAAGCTGACTAACAGGATTGGGCGGCATGGTAAGCGTATTATTGAATTTAAGCACATCTCTCACCACCTCTTGCAAAGCCAAGGTTAATTGCCTGTTGAACTCTTCTTTCTTTTGTGAATAAGCATTATTCATCCAAATAATTTGGGTAAGCAACACCCCAACAAAAGACAAGGCAGCCAAAACAATAAAAACCCTAAAAGTCCTTCTGGATATCATGCTAACAAAACTATCAACTTAATTGGAGATATTGATAACCTGAATGGTAATTAACTTTTCATTAACAAAAAGTGGCAATCAACCTACAATTTCATAAATTGCCAATGGATGTCGGCATTACAAATTATTATTCAAGGCACTATTACGGGCGCAGTACTCACACTGTCGTTTGGCGCTGGTTTCTTTGCATTGGTTCAAACCAGCATCACTAGAGGCTATAAAAAAGGCTTGTTAATAGCTAGTGGAGCCATAATTTGCGATTCACTTTTTATATTTATATCCATTTTTGCCACTTCCTTTATCAGCGAAGAATTACCAAAATATGCAGATACCATTAGACTGCTTGCTTTAATTGCATTTTTAGTATTAGGAATATACTCTATTTCAAAAAGCGGTAAGGTAAAAAGTAATACAGACCAAGCACCAAAACCCAATTACCTGTATGTTAGCAAGGGAATCATTTTAAATATTTTAAATCCGTTGGTATTGGTAACCTGGTTGGGCATAACCTTATTTTTAGAGTCAAATTTAAAATACAGCAGCCTTGATTTATTCATTTTCTTTTTGTCTGTATTGGTAGCAACTTTTGGTTCACAAACCGCTATTTGTTATTTCTCTCACAAAATCAAAAATTATCTAAGTCCTATATTTATCCATAGAATGAATATTACCATAGGTATTCTTTTTATCATTGTGGGTTTGGTTATTTACTTCAATGCAGGCAATGCAGAAGTTGACATGGAACAAGCAAAAGACCTATTAAATTAGCCTTTTTAACGACTTTAAAAGATTAGCCAATAAAGAAACTCTCAATATATTCAATTTACTTTTTCCTGTCTAAAAATGGGCTCAAAACAGAATCTGCTGTAACTCCTCTTTATTGAATTACAAATAATATTAGGTAGCAAACCTTCAACCCCAAATCTTTCATCCATAAATACGGCTATTATCATTCGGTTTGAACCAAAGGATAAAGCATATAAACAAAAAGGGCAGCCCAATGGGCCGCCCTTTCTGTTTTATAAGTTAACAATTGATTATTGTTTAATCACTTGTTTGTATACCGACTGACCATCTAAATCAACTCTGATAAGGTATGAACCGGCAGCACCAAAATCTTCTAAGCTTTGGTTGTGTTTACCTGCATTCACTCTACCTAAGTCGATAGTTTTGATAGTTCTACCTAACATATCTAAAATAGACACTTTCACCTCTGTAGCATTTGGCAATTCAAAGCTCAAGTTAGTTGACTGACCAAATGGATTTGGATAAGTAGTTAAATCATATTTAGCAGCAAGTACATCTTGTATACCAACTGAACAATCAATTTTAATAGTAATTGAATCTATAACTATACAACCACTTAGGTCTTTGATGGTACATTTAACGTTATAGGTGCCTTTTGCAAAAAATACGAACTCGACAGGATTACCAGGCAATTTTGTAACTGCAAGATCACCCATTTCCCAACTATAAGATTCAGCATCAGGAATACTTGCGGTTAACTTTTTCTTGTTTTTACCACAAGGGTAGTCAATGGCATTTACAGTTATAGTGTCAATATCAAATACTGGTGGCAAAGTTACCTCAACTGGCACACTAAAAGTATCAGAGCAACCATTTGGCGTTTTTACAATCAAAGTTGGATTATATAATGCATGTGCAGTAT
>CAMCJW010000099.1 GCA_945875195.1 Chitinophaga pinensis
GTTTGAAATCTGTCAAGACAATGGAACCATTGATTTAAGTAAAGGACAAGCTAGGTTTACATTTACTGGATCAGGTATTAAGAATGATAAAATTACTTTTGATCCTATCTTATCTGGAACTGGTGCACATAGTATTACGGCCTCATTCCTTGATACCATGGGTTGTGTAAGCACTGGAACATTTATAATTACGGTTTACCCAGTTCCAGACAAACCAGAGATTGTTAGAGTTTCTGCAAGTGTATTGTCAACTCAGAAAGATTACGCAAGCTACCAATGGTATAGAAATGGTGTGTTGATTGCTGGTGCAACTAGCAAAACTTATACTGTTCCTCAATCTGGTTCATATGGTGTAGTGGTAAGAAATACAAGTGGTTGCCAAAATGGAAGTGATCCATATCAAATTGGTGCAACTTCTGTAAATACATTAGTGAAAGAAAAAGATTTGTTTACAGTTTATCCAAATCCAAGTTCTGGAGCGTTCTTTATCGAACTCAAAGGAATAGAGTTAAAAGGATCAAAAATTACCATTATCGATATGTTGGGAAAAGAGGTAATGGTATTTGAGGCAGAGCGCGATTTAATGGAAATGAATGTGGTTGATTTCTCTCCAGGCACTTATTTTGTGAAACTAGAGAATGGCAATAGATTCATGGTTAAACCTATCATCATAGCTAAATAATGACAACCAGGAAAATTGACCAATCATTAAACAACACTAACATGAAAAAATTAAATCAATCAATAGCCTCAATAAAAGAAATGATGAACCTAAAGAAAGCCTTTTTATTAGCAGGAATGAGTATTCTAGGATATTTGCCTTTGTGCGCGCAGGAGCCAACTCCTGCCGCCACCTTGCAAACTGAAAACGCTGGAGGGGAAACGCCCAGGTTAAATAGGTTTTCATTGGGTTTAAAAGTCACACACCTATACGATATAAAATATACATCTTTTGATTTATTATCGCCTACCGTTTCGGCTAATGATCCTTACGGATTGAATGGTGGCAAAACTAAATTTGACCTTGCAGCAGGATTGGATGTAAATTACTTTTTTAGTCCTATGTTCAGTATGGATTTAGGTTATGAAAAAGGTAAAATGACAGGCGCCAATAAAACAGAGTATTATGAGTCGAGCGTATCTTTTATAACCTTAGGTGGGAATATTGATTTAAAACGTTCGTTACGAACCAAAGAATACAAGTTTGTTCCATATGCTCGTGTAAGTATTGCCAGAGGTGCTTACGAGGCTGAAAGAAAGTTTATTGCCGACGATGCTGTATTTAATAAAACCACCGGAAATTCTGTTCAATTAGGAATAGGATTAGGTTTAAGATACCACATAAATAACAATTGGTGTTTGAACCTAATGAGTGAATATGTTTCAATCAATACTGATGCTTGGGATGGTTATGATTATGGATCTGGTTCAGACCAATTGATTAAAACATCACTTGGGTTAAAATATGCTTTTGGCAGGAGCAAACATGTTGATCGTACCCTAGCTTGGCAAGACAACAGGGTAGATAAAATGGAAACCAAAATCAATGAACAGGTGAATAATGCGATTAAAACTATTAATGATTCGGTTGAAACCAAATTCAAAAAAATGATGAACCAACCGGGTATCAAAGATTCAGATGATGATGGTATAGTTGACAAATACGACAAATGTCCAGATGTGGCCGGCCTATTTTCAAACAATGGTTGCCCTCCTATAGAAGAAGAGGTTGCTTCAAAGGAAAGAGATTCAGTGGTGGCCGCTCATGTAAACGGGAATACTTTGGTTATTCATGGCGAGGAACCTAAAGAAGAACCCTCAAATCCTAAAGCCAAAAGTAATTCAGGAACCACTGCGCCAAGCAAAACCAGTGGTGCAAGCAAAGGCTTAAGTGATGATGAAAAGTACCGATTGAAAAATGAAATTTTGGTTGAAATGAATCCAATTCGTTTTGCCTATAATTCTTATCAATTGAATGCAAAAGCATATGAAAATCTTAATACTATTGCAGTGATTATAAGAAATAATCCGAATTATAAGATTAGTTTAAAAGGTTACACAGATGATGATGGTAGCGCCAGTTATAACAAAAAATTATCAGCACAACGCGCAAACGCAGTTTCAGAATACCTTCAATCTAGAGGGGTTACAAAAGAAAGAATTACCATCTTATCCATGGGTAAAGACAGTCCGTTAGATGACAATAACTCTAAAATTGGTAAGTCTAATAACCGCAGGGTGGAATGTAAATTGGATTAATTTCTAAAATACCTTCTATAAAAAAAGGGCACTTAACTTTTGTTGAGCGCCCTTTTTTATTTCCATAAAAGTACTATTCTTTTCCGCCTTTTTCTCCTGTAAATTGGTCGTGCGGGAATTTAAAAAGAACATTGAAAGTAGTTAGCGAGCCATAAATTTTTGTGATGTATTGTTGTATGTTTACCTTTTTACATTTACCACTACCCCTAAACCATAGTCGGGGTGCCTCACTCTGCTGCCTATTCCTAACTCTGCTGCTTTATCTATTTCTTAAATTGTTAATTGAAGGTTAGCAAAATAATTTTTTTGATTGGATTTCTAAGCCTTTAATTTGCTTAAAATTTTGAACCCATGATTATCTCAGATAAAAAAATCTTAGAAGAAATAGAACTTGGTAATATTTTAATTGAACCATTTAGGAAAGAATGCCTGGGAACCAATAGCTACGACGTTCATTTAGGCAGGCATCTAGCCACTTATAAAGACAGGGTATTAGATGCCCGTGAGCACAATAAAATTGACACCTTTGAGATTCCTCAAGAGGGGTTTGTACTGCAACCAAATACGCTTTATTTAGGTGTTACAGCCGAATACACAGAAACACACAAGCATGTTCCATTTTTAGAAGGAAAAAGTAGTACCGGTAGATTAGGAATTGATATACATGCTACTGCAGGAAAAGGCGATGTTGGTTTTTGTAATACATGGACCCTCGAGATTTCATGCGCCCAGCCAGTTAGAATTTATGCCGGCATGCCTATTGGGCAATTGATTTATTTTGTAGTTGATGGCGAAATTGAAACATTGTACAATGCAAAAAAAGGTGCTAAGTACAATAAAAGAACTGTAAAGCCTATTGAAAGCATGATGTGGAAGAATAAATTCTAGTTTTATTTTTTAAATATTTAATTCACATTCATTCTAATATTTATAAAGTATGAGAATAATAGTAAGCATCGTTTTTTTATGGTTTGTTCAACTTTGTAATGCCCAAGTTGTAGATGAAAATTGGGTCAAAGAAAATTATACCAAAATAGAAGCAATGATTCCCATGCGAGATGGAATCAAATTATTCACTGCCATATACGCCCCAAAAGACCAATCAGAAAAGCATCCCATCTTGCTGAACCGAACTCCTTATGCTTGTTTTCCTTATGGTGAGGGTAAATTTTCTTCAAGGTTATATAGTACTTATTGGAAAGAATACCTAAAAGAGAAATACATCATCGTTATACAAGATGTTCGCGGACGTTGGATGAGCGAAGGTGAATTTGAAGACGTTCGTCCGTTTAACCCAAACAAGAAAAGCAAGCAAGATATAGATGAGGCCAGTGATACTTATGATGCGGTTGATTGGCTTGTAAAAAATGTAAAAGGAAATAATAAAAAGGTAGGCGTTTTTGGTATTTCTTATCCCGGTTTTTATGCAACCATGGCAGCCCTTAGCGGACATCCAGCAGTAAAAGCAGTGAGTCCTCAAGCACCCGTAACCGATTGGTTTATGGGCGACGATTTTCACCACAATGGTGCGCTCATGATTCATGATGCCTTTAGTTTTTACTCAGGCTTTGGTCAGCCACGTCCAAAACCCACAACTGTTGGTCCGCGCAATCTTATTAAATTCAATACCCAAGACGATTACAAATTTTATTTAGAAACTGGAGCCGTTTCAAACTTTAGTAAACTAATGGGCGATAGCATTAAATTTTGGAACGATTTGCTATTACATCCTAATTACGATTCATGGTGGAAAGCTCGCGATGCGCGCCGTGCATGCTATAATATTAAGCCCGCTATGTTAGTAGTAGGAGGCTTGTTTGATGCCGAAGATTGCTTTGGTGCCTGGCGTTTGTACGAGTCCATTGAAAAACAAAACCCCGGTATAGAAAACAAATTGGTAATGGGGCCATGGTTTCATGGAGGTTGGAGTAGGAGTGATGGCTCTTATTTGGGCAATGTGCGTTTTGGTTCAAACACCTCTCAGTATTACCAGCAAAATTTTGAAATACCCTTTTTTCAATACCATTTAAAAGGAGTTGGTTCGAACCAAACCATTGCAGAAGCCAATATCTTTTTTACAGGAGAAAACGCCTGGCATAACTTTGCAACTTGGCCTCCAAAAGAATCAACTTCAAAAGAATTTTATCTCAATAATAATGGCGGTTTGAGCCAAGCCGTTTCGCCAGTAGTGAATTCGTTTAGTAGCTACACGAGCAATCCAAATAAACCTGTTCCATACACAGAAGATGTGCATACCGGCAGAACCCGCGAATACATGACCGATGACCAGCGTTTTGCCTCTCGCAGACCAGATGTGTTGATTTTTACCGGCGATTTACTCACTGAGGATTTAACAGTTGCGGGCACCTTAACAGCAGATTTGCAAGTGGCTATTTCTACCACTGATGCAGATTTTATTGTAAAAATTATTGATGTATTTCCTGATGGATTTACTTATGACACGGCATTAGTGGGCAAAGGAAATGGTAGCACTTATATGATGGATGCGTACCAAATGTTGGTGAGGGGAGAAGTGATGAGAGGCAGATACAGAAATAGTTTTGAAAGCCCCGAAGCTTTTGTTCCAAACCAAGTTACGCAGGTAAAATTTAACCTGCCAGATATTGCCCATACCTTTAAAAAAGGACATAGGGTAATGATTCAAATTCAAAGTACTTGGTTCCCCTTGGTAGATAGAAACCCTCAGCAATTTGTAGATATTTACCACTGCACAGATAGTGATTTTGTAACAAGCGAAATCAAAATCTACCACGATGCCTCTAGGCCAAGTAAGATTGTTATGCCTGTTTTAAAATAGTTTTCACTACAAAGAAACAAAGCAACAATTTTTTATTTTTTTTCGCTTAAAAATAAAATGCATTATTTTTTCTTTAACAAAAGGAAAAAAAATTTCACGAAAAACTAAAATCGTTACTTAGTTGCTTTGTGTAAAAACCACCCTTTCTACCTCAAAGTTTTGCGGCTTCTTCGGTGAGGCGGTTGATATTAATAGGCACTACGCCAACTTCTTCGCATACAAGGCCACCTGCAAGGTTTGATAAAGCAGCAATTTCTTTATTACTCAATCCCAATGCCACGCACAATGAGGCAACAGAGATTACGGTATCTCCTGCACCGCTTACATCTGCAATCTTTCTGATGTGTGCAGGGATGTATTCAAATTTAATTCCATCACTTATCATAACCCCTCTTTCGCTCATGGTTACCATAATGTTTTTGAGTTCCATCACTTTCATTAAATCACTTACTGCCATTTCAAAAGAAGCAACATCACTTGGGTCGGCATCCTTCTTAAATCCATCTCTCAATTCTTTTAAATTTGGCTTAAACAAGTCAACGCCTTTGTAATTGATGAAATTTCTTTTCTTTGGATCAACCACAACTTTGATTTTATGTTTGTGAGCATGCAGAACTATTTGTTCAATCAATCCCTGAGAAATGACACCTTTATCATAATCCTCAAATAAAACCACATCTGCTGCTGGCAATAAATCATTGATAATTCTCTGACTTAAAACATAGCTATCATAATCGGTGATAACATCGGTTTGTTCATTGTCAATCCTAATCATTTGGTGGTTTTGGGCCATTACCCTCGTTTTAGTGGTGGTTTGCCTTTCTTTGGACCTAATGATACCAGAGCTTGAAACGCCGGCATTTTCTAACAATCCCAATAAATCATTGCCATCTAAGTCTTCACCTATTACCGAACATAAAATGGGTTTGGCTCCAAGAGCAACTAAATTTAAAGCTACGTTGGCAGCTCCACCAAGGCGGTATTCTTTTCTTTCAACTGCCACAACTGGCACTGGCGCTTCTGGTGATATTCTTTCTACATACCCAATAAGGTAGGCGTCAATCATCACATCTCCAATTACCAATACCTTTAATCCTTCAAATTTCTTAATAGCGTTTTTCATAGAAAATTTCTTTCAATTAATTTTAGGCCAATTTAGCTAAAGCAGTTCTAATTCTCTCAATGGCAATTGTTAATTTTTCATCGGAAGCCGCATAGCTGATTCTTAAGCAATTTGGATTGCCAAAAGCTTCGCCTGTAACCATAGAAACATGGCCATAGTTTAATAAATACATACATAAATCGGTGGCCGTTTCTATTATTTGTCCTTCAAATTGTTTGCCCAAATAATGAGAAATATCTGGAAAAAAATAAAAGGCTCCTTCAGGTTGGTTGTTCAAAATTCCTGGAATGCTTGCCAAACCTTTCTCCATCAATTCTTTCCTTCGATGAAATGCCTTAACCATTTCCATACTTGGTTCAAGACTACCATTCAATGCAGCAACTGCAGCTTTTTGACTAATACTGCTTGTTGCACTGGTGAATTGCGATTGTATTTTCTCGCAGGCTTGTGCAATGCTTTTTGGTGCGCCCATATAACCTAATCGCCAACCCGTCATGGCAAAGCCTTTGGATAGCCCGTTGATGGTAATTACGCGGTCTTTGATACATTCAAAAGTGCCAATACTTTCATGCTTTCCAACAAAGTTAATATACTCATAAATCTCATCCGAAATGATGTAAATATTTGGATGCTTTTCAAAAACCTTTACTAAATCTGCTAATTCTTTATAACTATAAACCGAGCCAGTTGGATTGCATGGCGATGAAAACAAGAATGCTTTTGATTTTGGCGTAATAGCTGCTTCTAATTGCTCGCCAGTTATTTTATAATTTTGAGCCAATGGAGCAGCTATAAAAACAGGCACACCATCTACAAGCTTCACCATTTCTGAGTAACTTACCCAATAAGGTGTTGGAATAATTACTTCGTCGCCTTCATTAATTATGGCCATTATGGTATTCATTATGGCATGCTTTGCACCTGTTGAAACCACTATTTGGTCGGGGGCATAATGGAGTTTATTGTCTCTTAAAAACTTCTTGGATATAGCTTCTCTTAAATCTGGTATGCCAGCAACCGGAGTGTAATAAGTAAAGTTGTTATTGATTGCCTCAATGGCTGCGTCTTTAATGTGCTTTGGAGTGGTAAAATCTGGCTCTCCTAAACTTAAGTTCACCACATCAACACCAGTTGCCATAAGCTCTCTAGCCTTTTTGGACATAGCAATGGTTTGAGGCTCATTTATATTGAAAACACGACTGGCTAATAAATCCATATTTATAGTATAAACCGCGAATATAGTTTTTCAAAACACTTCTATCTAAAGATAATTGGCAATTGTATCTTATGATATTGACTTTATGACTAATTTGTTTTCTTTTTATGCGCCATTTCGGCCGTTATTGCTTGTTTTAGAATAGCTTAAGTGCCAATTTTTCTATTTTTTGGCCTTGGTGCTTTTCTTGTGCTTTTAGGTTCAAACAGAATAATGGCTTTTAGGAGTTGTTTGCTGTTTGAACCAAAAAAAGTAATCAATCATTTTATGAACCTAAATAATTTTACCATCAAATCGCAAGAGGCCATTCAGCAAGCACAACAAATTGCGAGTGGTTTTTCTCATTCTTCTATTGAAACTGGACATTTACTCAAAGGTTTGCTGGAGAGTGATGAGCAAACAATTGGCTTTTTGCTTAAAAAAGTTGGAGCCAATACTGTTCGCCTGAACCAAGCTTTAGATGCTATTTTGCAATCGTATCCAAAGGTTTCTGGAGATGCAAGTCTGTACCTTTCCAATTCGGCCAATCAAGTGTTGGTAAAAGCTCAGAACTCTTTAAAAGAATTTGGCGATGAGTTTGTAGCTGTAGAACATCTATTGTTGGCACTCTTAACAGTGAGTGATCCAATTGCCACTTTATTAAAAGATGCTGGATTGAATGAAAAAGGATTGATGGCTGCTATCAAAGAATTACATGGAGGCTCCACAGTTAATTCGCAGAATGCCGAAGCGCAATACAACGCCTTGAATAAATATGCCAAGAACCTAAATGAATTGGCTCAAAGAGGTAAATTAGATCCTGTTATTGGAAGAGATGAGGAAATAAGAAGAGTATTGCAAATACTCTCGCGCAGAACAAAAAACAATCCCGTTTTAATTGGTGAACCAGGTGTGGGTAAAACTGCCATTGCAGAAGGCCTTGCACACAGAATTGTAAATGGCGATGTGCCCGAAAATTTAAAAAGCAAACGCGTATTTTCATTGGATATGGGTGCTTTAATTGCTGGTGCTAAATACAAAGGCGAATTTGAAGAAAGATTGAAATCGGTTGTAAAAGAAGTAACCCAAGCCGATGGGGAGATTATCTTATTTATAGATGAAATTCATACCCTAGTTGGTGCTGGCGGTGGTGGAGAAGGTGCTATGGATGCGGCCAATATTTTGAAGCCTGCCTTGGCTCGCGGCGAATTACGTTCCATAGGTGCAACTACCTTAGCAGAATACCAACGCTATATTGAGAAAGACAAAGCATTAGAGCGTAGGTTTCAAAAAGTGTATGTAGAAGAGCCAGATACAGAATCGGCAATATCTATTCTCCGTGGTTTAAAAGAGCGCTATGAAGTGCATCACAAAGTGCGTATCAAAGATGAGGCAATTATTGCTGCTGTTGAATTATCGCAGCGTTATATTTCCGATCGTTTTTTACCAGATAAAGCCATTGATTTAATGGATGAAGCTGCTTCTAAATTGCGATTAGAAATTGATTCGGTGCCAGAAGAATTGGATCAATTGGATAGGCGTATCATGCAATTAGAGATTGAACGCGAGGCCATCAAACGTGAAGGTGATACTCAAAAAGTAAAATCACTGAGTGAAGAATTAGCAAACTTGCAAAGTGAACGCAATACCTTAAAAGCCGAATGGCAAAGTGAAAAAATTATTGTAGATGGTATTCAAGTTGCCAAGCAAGAAATTGAAAATTTAAAAGTAGAAGCTGAGCATGCAGAACGTGCTGGCGATTTTGGTAAAGTAGCTGAAATACGATATGGTAAAATAAAAGAAGCTGAAGCCAAAGTAATTGAACTCAAAGAAAAATTGCAAGCCCAACAAGGCGATAAAGCAATGGTGAAGGAAGAAGTAGATAGTGAAGATATAGCAGATGTGGTGAGCCGTTGGACAGGCGTTCCAGTTACCAGAATGTTGCAAAGTGAGCGTGAAAAA
>CAMCJW010000100.1 GCA_945875195.1 Chitinophaga pinensis
TTTCTCCATAACCAACAAAGCCTATACTTCCACTATTATAAAGATTGTATTGTAAACCAAAATACAATTTAGGACTAAAAGAGGTTCTATATGCACTAATAGGATCTTGGTTGGGTTTAAATAATTCTATCACCGAATCTTGTAAATTCTTTATTGTGGTTGAATCTATATTGCTTGGGTCGTCTGTGATAAAACCTTCAAATACAAATGTGGCTTTTTTACTATAACTTTTAGCTTCGTTCCAATTCATAAAACCTACGTCCAAAATACTTGCCGAAACACTCAAACGTTGGTTAACTTTATAGTTCATACCAAAATCAACAGAATAACCTGAGCCAACTGGCTTATTGAAATAGTTTCTAGCAACAGCTATAGGGTCTAGATTATTTGTGTTTATAATACCATCTATTCTATCAACGCCAGCACCTCTAATTTCATAGTCTGTAGTAGCTGTTAACCTTAAAGCGTTGTTATTGCCACTATCTGTTTTAAAAGTTGTTGTATTTCTTAACAACTCTCCATCATAATAGCCAATATGGTATTTTCCTTTTATTCCTAAAGTAAGCTTTTCATTGATGTCTCTGGCATAAGATACGTACAAAGATGAATAAGCCGATACCCTTAACTCTATATCACTGATAGAAACATCTTTGCCAAAAGTATTGGTGGCATTGGCGTTTCCAAAATACAGCATGGTTAATAAATCTTTTGAAAATCCAAAGTTGTGGTTTAAGGTATTTTGTATGCCAAAAGAAAAATAGTTTCTTTTAGCTCTAAACCCAAAAAACAAAGGATTTACCTCATTGTAAATTTGTATGTTTTTTAGATTATATGCATCATTAGTTAAAATTTTATCTAAGGTTTGATTTGCAGTTTCATCTTTCCTGTAAATATCATAGGCAGTTATTCCAGGTAAATATAAATGGTTGTAACTATCAACCAATCCTAATGTAAAGGCTTGCTTGGAGTTAATAGCAGGATTTAAGAAATTGGTTTGACCTACACTTCTAAAATTATAAAATGTAAGATTGGTTTGGGCATTAACTGAACCAAGCAATACTAGTAAACTGATGAATAGAATTTTTTTCATGTTGTTAATATTTGGTTCAGTAATTATTTGCCTTTACCTAATTTGTATTTCAATTTAACCTTTGCAGATATGCCAATTTTAGATACATAATCAGAGTATATTTTTACTGGTTGACTACCATTATTATAGGTTTTAATTTTCATTCTCACCACCATATTCACTAAATTCTTTTGCTTTATAGCATCGAGTTTTTCCCTGAATAACCTAACATTTGTAACACTTGAAGTATTTTTAATGGTTCTTCCATTTGCATCTGGAATTGCAGACAGCATAAAGCTACCAACAGCTATCGTATCCATAATTACGGTGTCTTTGTCTGCAAAAAACATATCTAACTCCACATCTAATGGAATAGCGTTTTCTAATTTTAAAATTAAATCAATATACTCTATTGAATCCAGGCCTAATTTGGATTTTATAATTACCCCATCTTTGATTTCAAATAATGGGTTTTCAGATGTTTGTTCAATTACCAGGTTATTTGTTTTTAAACTTAATGGCATTTCAATTTCATAGCCTACTGCAAAACCAGAGCCCTTTGCAATAAAATCATTGTAACCAGTAAATCCAGCAGCGTTGAGGCTAGCCTTTCCTCCAAATAAAATCTTACTTGGTGGTAGGTTCAGCATTTTAACCAGATCAGAATTATTTTTATCTATTATTTTGGTATCATTGATAACTTGGCCTTTTTGCGCCAAGGTAGGATAGCCTATTAAAATTGGTGGGGCATTTAAGTTCTGGGAAGCACCTTTAGCTGAGGTTCCCTTGGCATCTAATAGAACAGTTACGGGAACACCAATCGAATTAGAGGTAAATATCTTAAATTTAGGGTCATCTAGTGGAAAACCATTATTAAATTGATCCAAAAAGTCAAATGTTTGTTCAGATGGTTCTATCACAATTTCTCGTGATCCCAAATACCCATTTAAATCTTTAAGTTTCAATGTGCCAAAAGTAAAGTTAGCATTCACATAATTTGATGAGTCGAAAGATTTCAAGGTGTTCGATGAGATAATAGAAGGCTCAACCGAAATTTGCATTTTATTGTAAGGTTGGTTTGGATCCAAGGTCAAATCAAGTAGCACGTTAGATAGGTCTATTTGCCCTGTTTTGGTTGTATTTTTTATAGAAATGTTAATTGGTGCCATTGGGCTACCATTTTGCTTTGCGCCAACAATTTTAATCTTAATATCGAGCAATTCATCAATATTGGATGAAACTGAATAATTAATCAACCCACTTTCAAATGATATATCTCTAATTCTTACAGTAGGATCATCAGCTTTAAGGTCTATTACTAAATTTTGCGATTCGATAGTTTTGGAGGGGATTACAACCACTCCACCCGATGCTTTTAAATTTTTAACTTTCACATCAAAGGTTAATCCATCATTTAAATCTATTAAAACAGGACTAGAACTTGCAAAGGTCTTAAGAATGGGTAATGAAAAGGCTATTTTACTCGACAAGGTTGAACCCGCTAGGTTAATCGAGTCCTTTTTACTTGAACCCGCCGCAACATTGGTGTAAATTAATTGTCCAATCAAACTCTGGAATGGAGGGGAGGTATTGAAAATGTTAACGGATATTTGATCTACGGTTACTTTTAGTTGATTTTTAAATTCTAATACCAAAAATCCACTTGAAATAGACACACTCGAAAATTGAGTTGTGTCTAAACCAAATGAGGTAAGATTCGCATTTTGATCATTGATTGCCGGAAAAATAGAGGTGGTTCCATTTGCAGCTTGTAATGCTGTTCTGGTGGCTAAGGTAAAGTTATTCGACAATTGGTTTAAAGACTGCGTTTGGCTGGCAGCGATATCAGTGATGCCAATTAAACCAAGCTTATTACTAAAATTAACGGGATCAAGCGCTGGAATATTAACGAAACTATCAACAGGAAAACTTGCAATTGAATCTTCGCGAATAATAAATCGAATAAAGCCGTCGGGGTCATACACAATATTCGAATCTTCCTTGAGAATATTACTCATCTTCATTTCAATCATAGCCAATGGAATCCCGAACTCTGGGCTTAAAGTTAAATCATTGAACTTATCAAAATTCAAATCCTTTTTACAGGCGTTTAAAAAGCCAACGGCAACTAAAAAGAGTAGTAAATATTTTTTTAACATAATCATTATTTATTTTATAGGTGGGTGGTCATTAATTGGCTCGAATTCTTTATTGATTAATTTCTTTATCAGATATAACTTTTACTATATAGGCATTAATCCTAATCTGAATTGACTTAAAACAGATAGTTTTCTTGAATGGTTGTTTCCTTTTCCATTGTTTAAATTTACCCTCTTTTGATGGATCCTAATGCTGCTAATCTGGAAATAACTAGCAGCGTTTATGGTTAAATAATTGAAATTAGTTGATACGCTTTTACAGGTAACCACTAGATATTGAGGTATATCTTCGAAGAAAAGCCAACTATTTCTTAAATAGTTTTTCACCATAATTCGAATATAAATAATAATTTTTATAAATAGGTTTTTTTTAATTTTACTTTTAGGCAATCTGATTTTATTTTTTTAATGGAATCATTTCTATTTATTCCCATAGTTTAAGATTCTCCCCGAGATTTATGGGTAGAAAGGATAACCAGGTATTGGAATATCGTGTACTCATTTTTTTTAGTATTGCATAAGCTCGCTAGCGATATAACTGGAGTAATTATTTGAAAGTAAACTAGGTGGATTTCTTGGTTTTAATTTCCCTTTTCTATTGCATTATCAATTGCCCTTTAACATGTTCTGGCAGCAACTCAAAACTTGTATTTTAAGCTCTTTTAAATGCCTTAGCACATTACTAAGTTGGTTAAAATAAATCTTTAAAGTATCTTTTTTCTTAGTTTTTAATGATACTATTTAAACAGCAAGAACAAGGCGCATCAATTAAAGAATATTCCCTTCTTTATCAATAAATTGCGACCCCAAGAAGTGACCATGTTTAAAAACTTTAACCAAGATATTATTTTGCAAAGGTGCTACACTTGGTATTCTAAGGTAGGTGTTCATTTGCGAATTGGAAATTACCTCTAATTCAAAGTAACTCACCCCATTGGGCAAATTACTTTGCTTTTTTAGCGCTAAGCATTCGTTATTCCTTAAGTAACCATCAATTACTTCAATGCCCGTTATGCCGCCTTCACCATCTTTCTCAAATCCTACGTATACTTTGTATGGGGCTCTTAAATCTTCGGTTTGTGAAGATTTGCTTTTTTTGTTTAAGGCAACAATTGGGGCGTTCATGTTAATAATTTAATAGGACAAAAATAAGAGTGGTTTGTGAATTAAAGATTACCACTTACTCAAATTTTCCTACCACTTAGTAATTAGAACTTACAAAATGGTATAAGACACTCCTTCTTTTCCATCTTTTATCTCAATCCCAATCTCTTTTAATTGGTCTCTAATAAAATCAGAGGTAGTAAAGTCCTTTTTGGATTTAGCATCAGCCCTCATGTCTATTATCATTTTCATGAGACCATCCACTTTTTCTGTTCCAGCATCGTTTTCATGCTTCAAACCAAGAACATTGAAGGTAATCTCTTGCATGAATATGCTCAATTCAGCCTTATCTAAAGCCGATAAGTGTTCTTTGCCATCATTGACCGAGTTAATTAACCTTACCGCATCAAAAAGGTGTGCAAGGGCAATTGGCGTATTAAAATCCTCATTTAATGCGTTATAAACATTGGCTTTTATTTCAGATACCGAGAAGCTTGAACTTACATCTGTTTTAAGTTGTTCAATAATCTTAACGCCGCTTAGTAACCTGGCAAGTCCTTTTTCTGCTGCTTGCAAAGCCTCATTCCTAAAATCTAGTGTACTCCTGTAATGCGCCTGCAACATAAAAAACCTCACCGTCATTGGACTATAACCTTTATCCAATAATTTATGCTCACCACTAAACAACTCAGCTGGCAAAAACGAATTGCCCAAACTCTTGCTCATTTTTTGTCCGTTAACAGTAAGCATATTGGTATGAACCCAATACCTAGCTGGTTGGGTATGGTGACAAGCTAAATTTTGGGCAATTTCATTGGTATGGTGTGTGGGCACCAAATCCATTCCTCCTCCATGTATATCAAACTCATGGCCCAAATATTTACTACTCATGGCCGAGCATTCTATGTGCCAGCCAGGGAATCCCTCGCCCCAAGGACTTTCCCATTTCATCAAATGCTCGGGTTTGGCCTTAATCCAAAGGGCAAAATCCAATCTGCCTTTTTTCTCATCTTGCCCGTCTAATTCTCTTGTATTGGTTAATAAATCATCCAAATTGCGATTGGATAGGGCAGTATAATTTTGCTCCTTAGAGAATTTTTCTACATCAAAATAAATAGTGCCATTCACCTCATAGGCATACCCATTGGCAATAATCTTTTTAGTCATTTCTATTTGCTCAATGATATGACCAGTTGCTGTTGGTTCAATGCTTGGTGGCAAGGTGTTAAATTGGCGCAATACCTCATGAAAATCTAAGGTGTATTTTTGCACTATTTCCATGGGTTCAACCTGTTCTAGTTTTGCTTTTTTGGCAAACTTATCTTCCCCTTCATCTCGGTCTCCTTCCAGGTGTCCGGCATCTGTAATGTTACGAACATAACGCACTTTATAACCCAAATGTAACAAATACCTAAAAATTACATCAAACGAAATATAGGTTCGAGCATTACCCAAATGTGCATTGCTATATACCGTAGGGCCACACACATACATGCCAACATAACCTTTATGTATAGGTTCAAAAACAGATGTTTCTCTGCTAAGCGTATTGTATATTTTTAAAACAGAAGTCATGGTAATTTGCTAAAATGCAAAAGTAAACATTTATTCGAATAAGCTTTCATAAACCTGCTCCCAATCTGCCCATCCCAAACTTGTATCAAAACTAGAATTGTGCCAAATGGAAATAAAATTACCATTTACTTTTTGAACCGACTGTTTTAGTTGTGCAATTTTTTCCTTAGCCTGCTGTGGCGTTAAAGCTAAGCTATTTTTCAAGGTCACATCCATCACACACGGTGAGTTGACTAGTATATTTAAAGTATAATTTTTATGTAAATTAAATAGGTAGAAAGGTAATGAGGTAGACGCCCTAAAACCAACTGCTGTGGCATAAGCCATTGTATAGTCCTCTGATAGCTCATACCTAAGCATCGTTTCATAGCTTTCTGGTACCTTGGCTTTTAAAAAGTGATGCCTGCTTAATTTTGGTTCAAAATTGGTCAGTAACTTAAAAACTTGGTGCTCATATAAATTGGCTTTACTCTGCAAACTTGCCTTATATGATGGGTGTATGCCAAGCCTATTATTGGGTAATAATTTTTGAACCAAGTCCTTCATCTCTTGGCTCAAAGGTGAGATGTTTTTATCATGACCTCCATAATCTGCTAACAATAAAAAAAAGAGTGTTTCAATGTTTTTTTTCTTAGCGGTTTGAACCAAAAAATCATAGGTATCATAAGGATCCTTTTTTGGTGCAACAAGACTATATTTATCTGGTTTGCCTTTTAATAAAGACCCTGCAAATTTTCTGAGCAGTGGAAAAAAACCATGACCTTTATATTTGTATGCAAAATCCACATCTACGGTATTCAATTGCTCAAACACCTTGGTTTTAATAGGTATTTCGGGATATTGTTTTTTGAGTGTTTCAGTAAATAGTTGGTGCCAATGATCAACCAATGGAAACTCCAAAAAGTTGTTTTCAAAGGCCAAACTATTCATTGGTTTATACCTATTGTGTTCATCTTTTGAGCTTGGTAAATACTCTTCGTACCTACTCAATAAATAAAAACTTGCAGCAAATAAATCAAAACTTAAATAAGTTGTATGAATTTTAAAATCAGGGATATTCTCATGAGGCATAAAGAAGAATTGACTATGCCATTTTTTATCTTTTTGAACCGAAATTTTTTGCGTTACCAAAGTTTCCTCAAACAACAATGGTGCACATGGAATGTTTAAACAACCTTCAATAATAGTATTGCCATAATGAATTCGCTTGTTGTGCGATTTCAAAAAATATTCTATGCTATCTGTTAACTTGTATGCTAGGCCAAGTCGGTGCAAAAGCAATTCATCTAAAATATATTTTACTCTTTCGGTGAGGTGTGGAACAAAAACCAACATGCTACGAAGTTACTAAACTTATTTCTTGGAATACCGAATTACTTCTAAAATATTTCTTGGGTTCAGGGCTTTTAAAAATATGGGAAAACCCTCTCTGGGTTTGTAAATAATCAAGATGAAAAACATGGTAAAGTACGACCCAATTAACAATGCGTAAGCAGCGCCAGTAATACCCATTCTTGGTATCAATATGTATTCACTTACCAAGGTAAAAGTTGCGTTTATCAATTGCAAATAGAACAAGTATTTTTGCTCATGCATGGCTAACATCCACATGCCCCAAGCTGTTCCCCAGAAAATGGGTAGGCTCAGCCAGATGTGTATTTTAAAAATATGTGGTGCCGCAGGAAATTTTGCACCATACAAAAAGCCTATCACTAAATCTCCAAAAATCATTCCTCCAGCTATAATGGTTAATGATCCCCATATCATTAAGCTGTATAGTTGGGTCAGTCTCTTTATTTGTAATTCTTTGTTGTCTCTATTGTTTACAATGCCCGGAAATACCGCTGCACAAATGGCTACTGGTATAAAATAGCTGGCCTGACTAATCCGTGCCCCCGCGCCATATTGCCCAACCTGCCCCATGTCTCTCAAAAACCGCGCAATTAAAATAGTATCGGCATTTTGATACAACATTTGCACAAAAGAGGAGAGTATGAGCGGTATGGCAAGGTATAAAAGCAGCTTGGCTTCCTTAAAATTAAAACGCCAATACCGAATCATTTGCCCTTCTTTTTTATAAAAAACAAATTGGGTAAATGCCGCAAATCCAGCCTCAAATGCTGCCATGGTGGCAAACCATTCGAGCGGTGCTTTGATGAAAATAAAAATCAATTTTATGATGGCAGAAACAAATAGCGTAATTACCTGCGATATAGCAGTAAACTTTCCTTTTACCTCCGATTGAAAATAGAAATCTATGACCGTAAAAGATTGGAAAATAATAGAAATACTTAATAGAAAAACGATAAAGGTAGTTTGGGGAGGATCGCGCATCAATGAATAAAAACAGGCGCCACCCATCACAATTAAAGAACCTACAAAACGCATCCAAAAAGCAGTGCCAATAATTTCGTATTTGTTTTTACCTCTTGTAAGTAATTCACGCACCACTAAGCTATCCAATCCTAAAGTAGAGAAAATGGTAAGGATAGCTATTACCCCTAAACCATAGGTAATCACCCCAAATTGCGCATCTCCTAAATAACGTACAACTAATACTCCAACCAAGATTCCTGAGATAACTCTCGCCGATTTCTCTAACAACATCCAAAAGGAATTGCTTACATAGTTGTTTTTTTCTTTCGGATTTATTTCTTCCATTTTTATTTATTAAAATCGTTCATGGTAGCGGCCAAGCCACGTAATACAAAGCTTTCAACGGCCTGAACCGATTTGTTGATGAGCACTGGAATTTCCTTTAACTCTTCATTGTCCCATTTCCCCAACACAAATTCTACTTGTCTGCCTTTGGGGTAATTGTTCCCTATTCCAAATCTTAACCTTGGGTAATTTTGGGTCAGCAATAATTCTTGTATGCTTTTTAAACCATTGTGCCCGGCATCACTGCCATTTCCTCTGATCCTAATTTTATTAAATCCAATGGCCAAATCATCCACCACTACAAACACATTTTCTACAGGTATTTTAAGTGCTTGCATCCAATAGCGCACAGCCTTTCCGCTTAGGTTCATATAGGTATTGGGTTTAATCACAAAAACTTGTCTACCCCTTAACGAAAACTCGGCCAAATCTGCATATCTATCAGGCTTAAAACTTTCTTTATATTTTTCTGCCAAAGCATCGGCCACATCAAAACCAATATTATGACGAGTTTGTGCATACTCATCACCAATATTGCCAAGGCCTACTATCAAATACTTCATTTGCGGCAAAAGTAGAGAAAATTGTCCATAGTCCATAGACCATGGTCCATAGCAAAAGGCAGGGGTATTCCATAAACAGCTGAGACCACCAACGACTAAAGACCCAACCTACGCTGAAGCTTCGGCTGGCAAAGCAAAGACCTTGTATTTGTAAATTATATTTATATTTTATATTTTTGTTTTATAAAACTAGCAGTGTTATGTCAACATTTACAAGT
>CAMCJW010000101.1 GCA_945875195.1 Chitinophaga pinensis
TATGGGTCCAATTGGGGTTGCAAAACATTTGGTACCTTTCTTACCAGGACATTCAGTAGTTGATATGCAAGGTGGAGATAAAAGCATGAGCGCAATATCTGCAGCACCGTGGGGAAGTGCTTCAATCCTCTTAATTTCTTATGCTTACATAAGAATGATGGGTGCCGAAGGATTAGAAAATGCTACCAAATACGCCATCTTAAATGCGAATTACATTAAGGCTAGGTTAGAAAATGATTATCATATCATGTATGTTGGAAGCAAAGGCCGTTGTGCGCACGAAATGATTTTAGATACCAGAGTTTTCAAAGGTGCTACAGGAGTTGAGGCAGAAGATATTGCCAAAAGACTAATGGATTATGGATTTCATGCACCAACAATGAGTTTCCCTGTTGCTGGAACCATTATGATTGAACCAACGGAAAGTGAACCAAAATCTGAATTAGACAGATTTTGTAATGCCATGATTGCCATCAAAAATGAGATAAATGCCATAGAAAATGGAACAGCGGATATGAAAGACAATGTATTAAAAAATGCACCTCATACTGCTTCTGTTGTAATTGCAGATAATTGGGATCATTCATACTCAAGAAATGAAGCAGCTTATCCATTGCCATACGTTAGAGCGGCTAAATTTTGGCCAACTGTAGGAAGAATTAATAACACCCATGGCGATAGAAATTTGATTTGTTCTTGCTTACCAATGGAAGCATACGCTGAACAATCAAGCAACTAAAAATAAAAACAATTCAGAATTCAGAATTCTGAATTCAGAATTCTGAATTGTTTTCTTTCCTTTTTACTGATAATTTTCAAGTCATCTCCAATTTGAATTGTTCCACCAAAATTGAGTGGCATCACATTCTCTCCAAAATAAATTTTGTTTTCATGCATTCTGTAATTTGCAAGCGTCTTTAAAGGCTCCTTGCCCATTGCGCCAGTTTGTTGATTTATGGTAGTAACAACACAACGTGCACAAGGCTTACAAGCTAAAAATGTATTTTCTCCAATTGAAAATTCTGCAAACAAATCTTCCTCAAACGCCAAACCACCTTTAAAAACAAGATTAGGTCTGAACCTATCCATATTCAAAGGATTTTCCAACCTATTGTTTAAGTCGCTTAAAGAAGATTCACCAATTAATAATAAGGGGAATCCATCAGCAAAGCTTACAATATCATTTCCTCTATTATAGGTTTCATCCAATTTTCTATGGGAAGAATTTGGCATGTAAACCAATTTGCAAGTTGATTTTAGGATATTGCTAAACCAAGAATTAACAGCATCAATTAAACATATAGCCTTAACCAAATCACCCCAAACTTGCACCTCAATTTCATCTCCAGTAACAATAAATGGAATATGAATTGATTGATCCCAATTAGGATAACTTACCTTGAAGCCTAAAGCATCTTTTGAAAGAATAAATTGAGAAAGGATTGGAAAGTTTCTTTGAGTAATAAAGTTATTATTTTCGTCGACTAACATATAACTCCTATCAAATTGCAATCCCCGGGGCTCTACAATGGCTGAATTGAGTAATATTCCAGGCAAACCTTTGATAGGATAAATAAATATATGTTTAAGTTTTGCCATGGTTCAAACATAAAAAAAACGGACCAATTGGCCCGTTTTTTTTATCAATGAATTCCTAGATTATTGATCCCACCATACTTTGGTGCGGATATCACTAATGTTTGTAGCATTGGTATTGTATAAACGCTCTTCCAACACGGTTGGTAAACGTCTAGGCACAACAGAGTTTCCTCCAACAGCATTGGTGTTTACTTCCAAAGTTGGAATACCAGTTCTTCTCCAATCAGAATATGCCTCAACTTGAGCAAATAATGACATGTATTTTTGAGTCATAATTTTCTCAAGTGAAATTGAAGCAGCAGTTTCGCTAGCATATGCAGTAGTGTATGTTGCACCAGCATTTGCACCAGTAACTTGCTTAACGCTTGCTAAAACAGCATCGTTAAATGCAGTTGCAGCACCAGCAGCATCGGCCTTACGCAATTTAGCTTCAGCCTCAATAAATTTGGCCTCTGCAAAAGTTACCAATGGGAACGCAGCGTTTTGAGTAGCTAAGTATTTACCAACATCAGATGCAGCACCATTACCTTCAACACAACTAGTACCAGTGTATTTACCACTGTCGTCTTTTGCTACGTAAAAAGATAAACGTGGATCGTTCATTACATTCATGGTATCAGCAATAATGCCACCCATTTTAATGTAACCAATACGATCAACTTGGGTATAAGCATACCATTGGTTGTACTCATTACTGTTAGCTCCAAAGATGGCATTACAGTTTGCATCGTTGCTGGTAAAACCAGAAGCATAAGCATCTGTTAAAGCTGATAATGCGTTTGTAGCAGAACCTGCAGCATCTTTTTTGCTCAAACGATTGTAATAACGTGCCTTTAATACCTGAGCAGTTGCCTTCCAAGCAGCTGCATCACCGCCAAAAATCAAATCATCATCGGCAGGTAAAAGGGTATTATCGCCACTAGCTTTGCTTAATAAAACAACGGCTTCAGACAACATGGTTTGGATATCTGCAATTACATCCTCTTGTTTGTCGTATTTAGGATTGTAATTGGCAGGACCGCCCATACCGTTTAAAGCATCACGGTTAGGAATATCGCCCCATAAATCGGTGGCAACACCTAAAAACATGGCTTTCATCACGCGTGAAATACCTTGATAATATGGATTACCAGCACCTGCTTGTGTGTACAATTGGTTAATGTTAACCAAACCATTGGTATAGATAACATCCCACTCATTTGAGTTGGTTCCTTCATCTATTTGGTAATCGTTTACCTCTTTTGCTTGGAAATCAATCCCAACAACCTGCTGAGTAATAATAGCAGATTGGCGAGATAATTGTCCGTTCATGGTAGCAAAATAAGCTACTTCTACATTAGACAATAAGAGTTGTGGAGTTACTTTGCTTGGACTATTTGGGCTCTCGTCGTAGCCATCAACAAACTTCTTACAACCGGCAGTGGTTATAAGCGCTATCGCTATAAATATTATTGCTATTCTTTTCATGTTACTTTAAATTAAATATTAGAATGATGCTTTCAATGAGAAAGTATATGATTTTGTTCCAGGGTTATTGAAATAATCCCATCCACCAATGTTTGAACCAGCACCTGTTAAACTTGTTTCTGGGTCAACACCTGTGTAGTCTGTTTTCAACCAAACGTTTCTTCCTACAAATCCAACACTTAAACCTTTAATGATTTTTTGAGCTCTTGCAGGCAAGGCAATTGAGTAATTAACACCAATATCACGTAATCTTACCCAGCTTCCATCTTGTACGGCATTTTCTGCAGCACTACCAGCCGCATCACCCCTGTAAATGCGGAAGTAGTTGAATGAAGAAATGTATTTGGTATTAGCTGTATAAATTGGATTACCGTTAGGATCTGTTCCAGTTTTAACAACACCATCAATTTTATAAGCTTTATCGCGACCTTCAGCAGACTCATCAGTTTGACCCAATTGGTTCAAACGTGACCAAGTACCATTCCAAATATCACCACCTTTACGAACGTCGAACAAGAAAGTGAAAGAAACTTGTTTGTAGGTGAAAGTATTTCTTAAACCACCAAACCAATCTGGATAAGGGTTACCTACACGACCGCGCTCACCACCGTTTTCAAGGGTTGGTAAACCATTAGCTCCAATGATCAATTGACCATCTGAAGTTTTAGCCCAACGGGTACCATATAATGCGCCATAAGGCTGACCTTTGATGGCGTAGTTACCAATTGAGGAGAAACCAGCTTCAATATCGATTTCGTCTACATTGGGAGCAAGCTCTAGTACCTCGTTGCGAAGGCGTGACCAGTTTAAGGTTATATCCCAAGTGAAATCTTTCATTTGAACAGGAGTTCCGGTAATAACCAATTCATGTCCTCTGTTTACCATTGAACCTAAGTTTTCATAACTAGAGGTAAAACCAGTTGAAGGAGCAATTGGACGGTACACTAACAAATCAGTAGAAGTTTGGTTGAAGTAAGTATAATCAACACCTAAACGGTTATTGAAGAAACGAATATCGAGTCCAATTTCTTTACCTGTATTTTTCTCTGGTTTCAAATTGGCATTTCCCAGAGTTGACGAGAATCCGTAACCGTTGATTCCGGTGTATGGGAATGAAAGTCCATCTGTAAAACCATCAGTATATGTTGAACGAGTGAAATAAGTACGCGTGCTATATGGATCAGGATTGATACCAGCCATTGCATAGGCTACTCTCACTTTACCAAACGACATTTTAGGAATTTTAACCAACTCAGAGAATACAAAAGATAAACTGGTTGAAGGATAGAAGAAGTTGTTTTTAGCAGCACCAAAAGTAGATGCCCACTCATTTCTTCCTGTTACTCCTAAGAATAAGAAGTTAGAGTATGATAGGTTGAAATCAAAGAACATAGCTGCTGTGCGGATGGTTGAATTACCTTCACTTGCATATAAGTTAGCAGCATTGTTTAAGTTGTAATTATCAGGAACACCTAAATCACGACCGCGTAAATAAGCATCTTTGCTAAAACGGTGGTTTAAGTTATTACCTAACAATAATGATGATTTGATATCTTTAGTAATATCTTTTTTGAAGGTAACCAATAAATCGGAGTAATACTCTTGATATGAAAGTACATTCTCGTTGATTTCTCCGCCTGGGGCGTTAGATGGCTGTCTTGAACCTACAGCAAAAACATACTTACGTCTGTCTGTGTAAACGTCTGTTCCCGCGCGGTATGTAACCGACATCCAATCTACTGGATCGATGGTTGTGCTGATATTACCTAAAATACGGTCTACATTATCAACGAAAGGATTTTCGTTTACTGACCACCATGGGTTATCATATGCACCAAAATAATTACGTTGGGTACCATCTGGGTTTAAATAACCACCCGCAGCTGGATCATTTAAGCGGTATGAATTTGGTGCACGCAATAAAGATAGCATCACACCTGAAAGGTTACTACCATTTTGAGCTCTTGTACCACCTGAATTGATATAGTTAACTGTTCCCGACATTGATACTCGTTTAGACAAACGAGAATCTGAAGTTAAACGAACTGAAGTACGTTTAAAATCTGTGTTTGGAACAACACCATTTTGGTCCAATCTACCAACTGAAAATCTTACGGAGCTATTTTCTGTGTTATTAGTGATTGAAATGTTGTTGTTGTATGAGTAAGCAGTTTTGAAGAAATCGCCCATGTTGTCTGCAGGGTTTGCAGTTTTGCTACCCCAACTTTGTGGCGTTAAGCCTAATTCATACTTACCTTCGGCTATTGAATAATAAGTACCAGAAGCGGTATCAAAAGCTAAGCGACCACCACCAGTAGTAGCAGCGCCACCAATGGCTCCGCGACCTTGGCCATAAACCATTTGAAGATTTGGTAATTTGTTTACTTTACTAATTTCAACAGATGAACTTAAATCAACATTAAAACTTTTGGTTCCTTTTTTACCTTTTTTAGTAGTAATAATGATGGCACCTGCACCAGCCCTTACACCATACAATGCAGCAGCAGCGGGTCCTTTTAAAATGTTGATGCTTTCGATGTCATCAGGATTAATGTCTACACCACGATTAGAGGCATTAACACCTTGAAGATTTCCATTGAAAGGATAATCACCAGCAACAGATTGGTCGGTGCTGTTATCAATTGGCACACCATCAACCACCATTAAAGGTTGGTTGTTTCCGGAGAAACTAGCATTACCACGTAACAACACTTTTGAAGAAGCACCAGGAGTACCGCCTGAACCTTGCACATAAACACCAGCAGCTTTACCTGCAAGTCCTTGAATAAGGTTTTGCTCACCAGATCTTCTCAATTCATCGCCAGTAACTTTTTGTTGTGAGTAACCCAAAGTTTTTCTCTCACGTTCGATACCAAAAGCAGTAACAACCATCTCACCAAGGTTTACGTTGTCTTTCATCAATTTTGCATTGATTTCAGAAAGTCCTGCAATACTGATTTCTTGGGTTTTGAGGCCTACGCCTTTTACCACAATTGTGGTGGCATCGTTTGGAACATTTAATACATAACGCCCATTGGCATCGGTTACAGTACCTGTTGAGGTACCCTTAACTTGAACTGAAGCACCAATAACGGGCTCCATACCATCGGTTACAACACCCGTAATTTGTCGGGTTTGCGCCCATACTGCTAACACGGAAAACATCCATGCTAATAATAATGTTAGTAGTTTTTTTATCATATCTTAATTTGGTTTGATAAAGTGAAGGTAAAAAACCAGAATAAGAATTCCAAATAAATGAATTGTAAAAAAAATATTATATTTTATTTTTAATAGGGTTTATATGCACTTTCTTTCAAGATTTTATCCCAATCGGCATCATTCATTAATTGGTTTAAACTCACCGATGATTGTTTATCCATATACTTCTCTATAATTTTATATCCTATGTACACGCCAATAGCAGGAGCAGATTCTTGAGGCATTCCAGGTGCAATGGTAAAAGGGCCGTCGTTAAAATAACGCATGTATTGATTTGGTTCAGCATTAAATAACATTTTCTTTTCTATTAGGTGCGACCAAACCTGGGCTTCATTGCTGTTTGCCCAAGCCAATTGGTTAGGCGAATAGCCAAATATCATTGAGTCGTTTAGTTGAGGTAAAAGTTGTTTCATGAAATACCTTACTTTTCCTTCAAATAACATCATAGCTAAAAACCTTTTATCCTTTAGTTGATTCTCAAACTTACCAATAGCTATAGCCTTAATGGCATTAGGAACAATATAGTCACTCCTTAATTTTGCAATCATAAAATCTGGAAACTCTAAAGCCGGATATAAGGGATAATCACTGCCCAAATACATATCCAATCCAATACCAACAATTGAATCGAAAGTAACATTGGCATATCCAAATTCAGAAATAAATGAAATAAATTGGGGAGTAACATTTTCAGGAAATTCTTTTCGATAGATTACCATAGCCCCACCTAATTGTGTTTCTATATCTAATAAGTTTGGGTAAACAGAATCTACTTCATGTTTCAATTGGAGTATAGTAGGAAAAGAAATGAACTTACTCAAACTAGGTTCATAAGCGTCTATTCTTTCCTCCTCACTTATATTCAACATATCTTGAGCGAAGCTGTTATAAAAAACAGGATATTTTTTTTGTAAGGCAAGAAAATGTCCAGAACTTTGTGCTGAAATACTGTCGAATAAGTCTTGGTCGAACCTACTAATTTTTATTGGATTTGGTTTGTCTTTACAACTTTGTAAAGCAAGTATTAAACCCAAAACCAACAGGATGAAATTGCTATTAATTATTTTAAAATTCTTCATACATTTACAATCTGTTTGAATTAAACATTTGCAATATCTGAATTTGATGTTAAATTTGAGCCTATAAACATTTGAAACATGAAAAGATTTTATTTTTTAGGATTGGTTTTTCTACTTTTAACAAAATTCACTTCGGCACAGGGTGAGGGTGAAAAAATAGAATTTGGATTAGGTATTAACCCTTGCTTATCTTGGATGAATCCAAGTATGAAAATCTTTAATAGCGGTGGCCCTGCATTTGCTTTCGGATTTGGCGCAAAAATAAATTATAAACTCAGTCAAAAATATGCCTTGGGATTTGAGGTAAATTTCCAGAACATCAATATCAATACTAATTACAACAAAATTGATGTAGTATATAAACTAGATACTTTCACCTCAACTGATTTTACGATGCAATACAACTTAAAATATTTAGAAATACCTGTGCTTTTAAAAATGCAAACTGAACCTAAAAACAAGCGTGCTTATTATGGAGAGTTTGGGGGTTCATTGGGCTTGTTGTTAAATCAATTGGCTGATGTGGAATCAAAGGAATTAAGTATATCGCAGGTAAATACTGAAGAACCTGAAGAAAACGATAAGTTTATTTTGCAAAATAGTGACAACAATGCAACTATTTATAAAACCAATATTAATGCCTTTAAGATTGGCTTAATATTTGGAGGAGGCATACAATACCATTTAACAAATGGCTCTAGATTAGAGTTTGGTTTACGTTACAATATAGGCTTAACAGATATTTACGACGACAGTAAATTAGAAGGATCAAATCATTGCGCCGGTATAAATATTGGTTTCATTTTCTAATTATCAATAGTGAAAATAACCCTTTCCCAATTGAGTTTTCATACCGGAAACTTTGAAGGTAACACCACAAAAATGATTAAGGCTATTGAGGAGGCAAAACTCCAACAATCGGACCTGATCGTTTTTTCGGAATTAGCTACTTGTGGTTATCCCCCAAGAGATTTTCTTGAATTCAAAGATTTTATAAATGAGGCAGAAAAAAGTGTAAAAACCATAGCCGAACATTGTATGGGAATTGCAGCTATTGTTGGGTCTCCGAGAATTAACCCAATTATTGCTGGAAAAGATTTGTATAACGCTGCTTATTTTTTAGAAGAAGGAAAAATAAAGCAAATAGTTGACAAAACGCTTTTGCCTAATTACGATATTTTTGATGAGTATCGTTATTTTGAACCCAATAAAACTTTCCAAATAGTAAATTTTAATGGCTTTAAAATAGCCCTAACTATTTGTGAAGATTTATGGAATTTGAATGACAATCCAATGTATGTTACTACTCCATTAGATAATTTAATTAAGTTGGAACCAGACTTTGTAATAAACATTGCTGCCTCTCCCTTTTCTAAAACTCAAATTGAGGAAAGGAGAAATATATTAATTGGAAATGCAAAAAAGTACCAATTACCTATATTTTATATTAACCACATAGGCGCACAAACTCATTTAATATTTGATGGAGGAAGCTGTGTTATCAATCAAGATGGCTCCATTATTGATGCGTTAAATTCTTTTAAAGAAGACCAAAAGTCATACACCATAAACAAATCAAGTGGCATAAAAATTATTGCTGATACGGATTTGGTTCAAACCGAAATTAGTAGAAATAAATACCAAGACATTGAGGATGCATTGGTACTTGGGATCAAACAGTATTTTGAAAAGTTGGGATTTTCAAAAGCTATTCTTGGTTTATCAGGTGGCATTGATTCTGCGCTTGTAACTTATTTAGCGGAACGGGCGCTAGGAAAAGATAATGTTTGGGCCATTCTCATGCCATCACAATTTAGCAGCAATCATTCTATAGATGATAGTATAAAATTGGCTACTAATCTTGGGATAAAACACAATATTATTCCAATTGAAGCTACATTTCAATCGTTTATGGATACGTTAAATCCTTATTTTGAAGGTACTACTTTTGGA
>CAMCJW010000102.1 GCA_945875195.1 Chitinophaga pinensis
TTAGCAGAGAATAGTAATGTGTTATTTTTTCATTTAAACTCAAACGCAATACTTTGGGATCAATCCAAGCACCAGAAAAATAGGTTAAAGAGGCCGCTTTAGGTGTTTCAAATACTTGTTGGTTTAGGTTCAAACCGACCCCAACTATAGAAAAACGCAAGCGATTACCTTGTAACACATTCTCAATCAATATACCTGCTACTTTTTTATCACCGATATAAATATCGTTTGGCCATTTAATGTAGGCAGTAGTTTTGGCAAAATCCTCGGCAATGTCTCTCAAGGCCAAACTGATCACAATATTTAGCCAAACCTGCTCATCTGCAAACAAAAAATGGGGCTGCAATAAAACACTCATCAGGAGGTTTTCTGCAGGTTGACTCTCCCAAGAATTATTTTGCTGTCCCCTCCCCTTTGTTTGAAAATCGGTGTAAACTACTGCACCCTCGGGCAGATTTTCTATACTGAACATGAGTTTGAGGGCATCGTTGGTAGAAGTGGTCTCCTCCAGATACACTGAATATTCGCCAATATTTAAGGGTTGGTGTGCCAATGAAAAATGCTTAGATTTGCTTCAAATTTACTTGTAGAATCTAGATGGCAATAACACCAGCGAAAAAAATCGCAAAAAAGGCAGCAGCTAAGAAAAGCATTGCTCCAAAAAAAACGGCTGCAAAGAAGGCAGTAGCCTCTAAAAAGGCAGCAACAAAAAAATTGGCTGAACCTAAAAAAACGGCTGTAAAAAAAGTAGCGATTAAAAAAACCGCCGCTAAAAAAACAACAACTTCAAAAGTTGTGGCTTCAAAAGCAGCAATAAAAACACTTGATGCTGGAACCTTGCTAGCGCTTACTGTAGCTCAAGGTATGTATGAGAAAAAAGCTGAAAACATTACCATTCTTGATATGCGCAAAATTGCCGCAGCTTCAGCAGATTTTTTTGTTATTAGTCATGCCAGCAGCGACAAGCAGGTTGAGGCCATTGCAAAAAGCGTGGAGGAAGAAGTGGATAAGCGCATTGGCGAAAACCCCTTACACCGCGAAGGTTTTGAGAACCTTGAATGGATTTTAATTGACTACTTTAATGTGGTTGCTCATATTTTTCAGGAAGAAAAACGCAGCTTTTATGGCATAGAACAATTGTGGGGCGATGCCGAAGAAATTGTATTCAAAGGAAAATAATAACACAAAATTATTGAGCATGCTTAGAAAAATTATATTTGGATTTTTTTCAATGATTTTGGCTTTTACCCTGCACGCACAGGAAGATGGAAATAAGAAAGTTGACTTAGGTGAATTTTCTGGAAACTTTCAAACTACCAATCAGTTTTATGTAAAAGATAGCAGTATTGGCGCTACCACCACACAATACCAAAAAGAAATGTCGTCAACAGATGCTTGGCTTTTGCTCAATTACAAAAGAAGTGGCTATACTTTTACTGCCAGGTTCGATATGTTTAATAACTCACCCTTATTGAACCCACAAGAAGCTTATACTAAAAGTGGCATTGGAATTTATAGTATTCGCAAAGACCTAGATAAAATGAGTATCACCGTTGGTTATTTCTATGACCAGTTTGCAAGTGGCATGGTGTTTAGGTCGTATGAGGATAGAAATTTAGGTTTAGACTTTGGTATTCAAGGGGCGCATATAAAATTTAGGCCAACTGAAAATACTACCATCAAGGCTTTTACTGGCTTACAAAAATTTAGGTTCGACCTAAGACCAATGGTTATAAAAGGCATAAACGCAGAGCACCATTTTGATATCAATGATCAATTGAGTTTTGAGCCTGGTGCAAGTTTTGTGAATAGAACCATTGATCAACAAACCATGAATACCATTGCTTCTACCATTAATAATTATGAATTGGCAAATAGGTTTTACCCAAAGTATAATGTGTTTGTGTATGGCATTTATAATACCATGCGGTACAAGAACTTTACTTGGTATTTAGAGTTGGATCAAAAAACACCAGAGGCAATTATCAATCCGAACAATGATTTAATGGAGCTGCATGATGGCAGGGCATATCTTACCTCATTGTCATACTCTACCAAGGGAATTGGGGTAAATGTGCAATACCGTTACATAGATAAATTCTCTTTGCGTACTTCACCTTTAGAAAATCAAAACTTGGGTATGATAGCTTACCTGCCTTCTATTACAAGGCAAAATGTTTATAGGCTTTTGGCGCGTTATAATGCTTTTACGCAAGAGTGGGGCGAAAATGGTTTGCAAACAGAAATAAGCATAAAGCCTAAGGCATTAAAAAAACATGGCACACAGTTTAACTTTAATTCATCTATAGCTACACCAAAAGGATATTTTAAAGGAAGCACGGTGAACCCAGTAAATTTTGAGGCCGATTCTAATCGTTATTTCCGCGAATATTATTTTGAGTTACAACACAAGTTTACCAAGAAGTTTAAAATTTTAGTTGGTTATCAAATTATCAATTACAACCAAAGATTGTTTGAAGCCAAACCATCGGTACCTTATGTGATTGCCAACACCTATTTTGGAGAGGCCACCTACAAATTAACCAATACCAAATCGTTGAGAATGGAAGCGCAATACTTGAAAACTGATCAAGATTTGGGTAGTTTTGTGAATGGTTTGGTAGAATTTAACATGGCACCACACTACTCATTTAGCTTTGGTGATATGGTAAACGTGAGTCCGGGAGCTAGAAATAAACCTGCAGCAGGAACAGAATTTGAATTGGTACATTATTGGAATGTTTTTATGGCTTATACGCAAAAGAACACCCGCTTTACAGCAGGATACATTAGGCAAGTTGAGGGAGTAAATTGTACAGGTGGTGTTTGTAGGGTTGAACCAGCATTTAGCGGTGTGAGAATTACATTAACAACTAATTTTTAATTGTATGAAAAATAAATTTTTATTAGTATTATTCTTTGTTGTAATAATTCTTTTTCAAGCTTGTGAAGAAGAGCCACCTTATATCAATTTTGCTCCTGATAGCACCGTAGGTGATACTACATACATAAAACTTCCTGCACCAACACCGCAAGCTAAAAATGTTCTTATTGAAGAATATACAGGTGTTCGTTGCCCTAATTGTCCTAAGGCACAATCAGAGGCTAAGTTAATTTCAGATAATAATCCAGGACGAATAAATATATTAACAATTCATACATTAGGAGGTATTTACAATCCTTTAACAACACCTTTTGATGAAGCAAGAGGAGATAAACATACCAGTAAATTCGATTTTAGAACTGATCCTGGAACAAAAATCAATCAATTAACAGGCCCAGGAGTAACATCTAGTTTACCCTTAGGAAATATTAATCGTAAATTATTTTCTGGAGAATCTGTAAGAAATATAGAATATCAAAAATGGTCTTCTAAAGTTACAGAAGAATTAGGCTTAACCACACCCGCAAATATTAACATACAAGCTAAAAATATTGCTGATTCAATAGAAATTGAATTAACTGTGACTTATACAGAAACGGTTGCCGATTCAAATTATGTAACAGTGATTGTCTTGGAGAGTGAAATGGAAGATGTACAAGAAAGTAGAGATAATAATGGAAACAGTATTTATGTCGAAAACTACATTCATAAACATGTTTTAAGGGGTGTTGTTACTGATTATTATGGAGATCTTTTAAAAGCCTCATATGAACCAGGCAGGGTATTCTATAAAAAATATAGGATCAAGCGCGATCCGAAATGGAACCCTGCCCATTTAGATGTTTTGGCAATGGTGCATTTAAATACTACCAAAAAGAATGTATTGCATTCAAAAGAGGTTAAGGTTAATTAGGGGAAGAGCCATTGGCTTTTGGCTGTTAGCTGTTGGCCTTATTGTATCTTGTGGTCCGGCGGAGGACCAAGCTTATAGGCAAACTATTGCTGCTGAGAGAATGGCTTTGAATGAGCAGTTCTTTGATCCAAATGAAACTCCCTTGGATAGTTTAGGATTTTATACCTTTGGTGGCCTAAAATTCTTTCCTATTCAGGAGAAATATAGGGTGAATGCTACGCTTACTTTATTGGAGAATGAAGCTGTTTACAATTTGCCTCATTCGCATGATCAAACTAAACCTTATAAAAATTATGCGATTGCCAAATTTGAATTGGATGGCAAGAATTACGAATTGATGGTTTTGGAACAAGCTGTAAAAAAACCAGGCAATGAAAATTATTTGCTGTTGCCATTTTTGGATCAAACCAATAACAAAGAAACTTATGGTGGCGGCCGCTACATTGATTTAGATAAAAGCGCCGGCAAAAATATTGTCATAGATTTTAACAAGGCCTATCATCCTTATTGTGCTTACAATAGCAAATTTACTTGCCCTATTCCTCCGCCCAGAAATAAGATGGATGTGGCCATTGAAGCGGGGGTTCGACTAAGCTCACCCTGACGAGGGGGCAGGCTTGTCTTAACGGAAATAAAAATTAACCACAGAGAACTCGGAGGGAGGACACAGAGCTTTCTGAGGACTAAATAAATATACTAATAAAGCCTGAAAGGCTTGAATAATAATAGCCCCGCATTAAATGCGGGGTTATGGTAGACCAAATAAAATATCCAACCCTGATAGGGTTGAATGTTATATAAGATTAAGTTTAATTTAACCTAAATTCATATATAAATCCCATAAATTAATTATTATTTCAAAATAAGGATGATTCAACAACGTAAATGTTATTCAACCCATTTAGGGTTGAGATTAATTGTTCTGATTATGAAACCCCGCATACTATGCGGGGCTATTATAGTTGAAGCCTTTTAGGCTTCTAAAAATGATAAACAACAATATAATGAACATACTAAAAAAATCTCTGTGGACTCTGTGGTTAAATAAAATAAGCTTTAACCACAGGGAACACGGAGGGAGGACACAGAGCTTTCTGAGGACTAAATAAAAAATAAATCTGTGTGCTCTGTGCGATTCTCTCCGTGGCCTCTGTGGTTAAATAAAATAAACAATAACCACAAGACACCCTAAGGAATTAAAAACTGAACCAAACCCATAAAAATAAGCATGGCGCCAATTACCTTATTGCCATAAGATTTAATGAGATGAACGGTTTGGGAGGCAGAATATTTCTTTACCAAAACAATTAACAGGTAATGTAAAAAAAAGGCGCCAACACCTGTTCCTATTGCAAAGGCAGCCTGACTAAAAAATCCAGCATTTACCAAATCGTAATGTTGCAAATTCATGGCAGCAATTATACCTATCCAGAATAAAATCAATTGGGGATTGATGATTGAAACAAGAAAACCAGTCATGAAACCAGATTTTACTTCTTTGGCCTCAGAAACTTTTTGCTTGGGTTTAATAAAAAAAATGATCAACCCAATTACCACAAATAAACCTGCAACCAAACTTGCGAAAGCTTGCAATTGAATGATATATCTTTCTAATTTATGGGCAAAAAATAAGGCCAAAAAGGAATAGATCAATTCTGGAACAGATCCGCCCACAGCAATTTGAAGGGCTTTTTTATATTGATGTTGTAGGCATACATGCAATACACTTAAGTTAACTGGTCCGGGTTGCATGGAACCAAAAAAACTAGTGAGTGCTGCAAAGAAAAAATAGGCTAGAATCATTTTACGAAGATGCCTCTTTAAGTGCAGAGTAAAATGATTTAAAAGTTAAAAATGCAAAACCTTGCTTTTTATTTTCTAAGGCAATTTCATAAATCAATTTGGCATGGTTGAACAAGGCACTATAGGCTGAAACGATTGAATAGCCCGGATGATAAATATGTGCAGGCTCAGAGGCAATTCCATTTAACTCCATTATTCGAATATTTTTTCCAACTGCAAAATCATCCAAGGATTTTACTTTCAAATCAAATCGGCCAATACAAAATCCAGGTATGTCTTTGCTAATTTCCTTAAATACCCATTCCAATGAAGAACAAATTAAATGTTGCCCACTCAAAAAAGTGGTGCCTCTGCAATGGTTACCAATAGGCTCTAAAACCAAAACTTTACCATAAGGTATCACTTCACTTAATCGGGGTTCAAACTTCTTTAAAAGGTAACTTAATTGAAGCTGGGCCCTATCGCTTTCTAAAATTAGTTGCTTCAATGTTTTAATATTATCGCCAGTTACCTGCAAAAATTCCTTTTGAACAATGGAGCTTATTCCAAACTTATTACTTTTTGGAAATTGGTAAAAAAGCACACCCAATTCAATAGGGTAATCAATGTATTCCTGACAAATAAATTGTCCGGCATGATTTTGAAAATATTGGACCAATGCCGCTTCATTGTCTATTTTTTCCACCTGCTTTCCTCTTTCACCTACATCGGGTTTAATTACAATGGGGAAATTTAATTCCGCCTGTTCCAATTGAGCCAAAGTATTGTAAACACTAATTGGTTCTGACAAATAAACAGATTTTGGGAGATAAGTTGGACTAATTTTTTTAAGGATATCCATTTTACTTTCACCCTTTATGCCACCCAAAAAAATACCTGGATTTGCTAAGGTAAAGAAAGTAAAAGAGCGTGCTTTAATGGATAAATAAAATAAATAAATAAGAACTGGAAAATACAAAACTGGTGCAGGCCAAAATTCAAAATAATAGAGCTTTTTGAACCAAAATGGCAACTTAATTTTTTGCTTTTCTGGCATCATGCTTGTATTACACTTGAAATTTTAATTAGTTGGGTGCTATTAGAAATGTTGTTCAAAAGATCTTCATGCTGTAAACAAAAATTATCATGATTGCTCTCAATACAAGTTACACTGATTGTTTGAACACCATTTAAATTTTGCGCCATTTTTATAGATGGATTCGCATCATTACTGCTTGAAAAATGATGAAACTGTAACAAATTAGGTACATTGACTACTTCATGCTTCCGAATAAATTCAGTGAATATAACCTCACGTTTTTGCCTTATATCCAAATCATATAAAGTAGCTGAAGACCAAATATGAGGCAGATTGCCATCTAAACTTTTTTGATGCAAGATTGATCCATCCCAAACCAATTCGTTGATAGTTCTTTGGTTTGAAAACACAACCAAGGTAAACGGTTCTATACCTTTAAAATTATACAATTGAGCAAACAAATTGACATCATTAAAATCAAAAAAATCTAACAATACCAATCCCCTACTTTGTCTGTAAGGTGGCTCAGGAAAATGCTTAACAAAAGCACCATTTAACAAACAAACTGCAAAGCCATTATCTGCTGCAGCTAACCAGGTGCCTCCGGCTTTTGCATCTTTGGTGTACAGAATATTTTTATCACCATGCTTGTAAACTTTAGGCACAATTGCAGCACCACGATTGATATGTTCGTCTCTGTTTGAGGTTAAAAAATAACCTGAATGTAATTTAGGAAGATAAGTTAGCGTGCACATTCTTGAGGTGTATCTGAGTTGAAAATGCTACGCCAAAATTCTCATCCAATTTTACATAGCTGAAATGGTGTTTCAAACAAATTTGAATAATAGCCATGTGGTGAATAGAATGCTCAATATTGTAGGCTAATTCTCTGCCAATACTTGTTTTAACTGTTACATCAGCAGTCTGGCCATAACTTCCTTTTAATTGAATAATTCCATCGTCCTTGAGGTTCACAAGCTTTTCTGCTAAGGTTGCAGCAAAATTACTGGCAAAAATTGGATCCCTTTCTATTTGTAAATTTCTTTTACGGGCATCATAATTTACCGTAGAGGAATTCAACCCAATAAGCAATTCATCATACAATTCATAAACATGTCTGATATGTTTCCCAATTGAATTTCCACTCAATAAATCCAAGGGTTTAGCATAATCATCCTCTTCCAATTGGAGTGATACAGCACTCAATTGTTGAAGCATTTCAATAGATACATTTGAAAGTTGTGCTATCATTTCTCTTTCAGCTTTAATTTTATAATTACCTTAACGTTATCTGCCATGATGAAGCTTTTTTCACCAATACCAAAATCTAATCTATTCAAATTAAATTCACCATTCATTTCAACAAAATCACCTTTATCTATGTATGTAAATGGAATAACAATATCTTTGCTAACCCCTTTCATAGTTAACAAAAAATAGCCTTTATACCCTTTTTCACTTGAACCAAAAAACTTAGATTCTAATACAATTTCCGGAAAACTCTCTATATCAAAATACTCCTTTTTCTTTAAATGCTTGTCTCTGGCTTCTATCGCGGTGCTTATAGAAGTAGCTTTAACAAACACCCTAATTTTAGACCCTTTAAAATTGTTTGGATCAAACCGAATGAATCCTTTTAATTCACCAAAATTTCCTTTTACCAATAAGCCAGCATTCTTTATCTCAAAATTGACCTCTGAATCAAAAATGACCTTGTCAATTTGTGAAAAGGATAATAAAGGTAAATAAAGAAACAACAAAAATATGATGTGGCGCATGGTTATTTTCTAAAAGGTGAATAGCTTATACCAACCATCGCTTGCAAAGATTTGTTTCTGAACCTGTCATTGTCTAAATACAACTTATTTGCGGTGGTATATTCTGTAAAACTAAAAGATGCGCCTGCTTTTAATGCCCATTTTGGTTTGAACCAATATTTCACCAATATTTCTGAATTGAGAGAGCCAATATCGTTATCGCTTGTTAACAAAACGTTGTAAAGTGTAGGCTTCGCAGCTTGATTTATTTCGGTATTAGGTGATTGACTTCGCTTACTACTATTGTAATGCGCAATTTGTTCTGCACCAAACGATAAGCCAACCGCATCAATATTAAATTCAACCATTAAATTGGGCTTCACCTGATAGTTTAAATGTATGGCCA
Organism: Chitinophaga pinensis; assembly: GCA_945875195.1. Classification (GTDB taxonomy): domain Bacteria; phylum Bacteroidota; class Bacteroidia; order UKL13-3; family UKL13-3; genus B1. Next base: position 8,782 of record CAMCJW010000102.1, read on the forward strand.
AGTTCAATGAATTTACAGCATACTTGTTAAAAGAAATAGTATCTAAATTTCCAACAATTGTCTCTGAAAAAATTACGCCAACACCTGTTTTACCACTGGTAATTTTAGCCGGTGCGGTAATAAAATCAGTATTCTTACCAAAATTAGCATTGAACCTAACACCATAACCAATACAAAATTTCTTGTTCTTACCTAAGCCATGTAAATGATTCCAATTTAAGGCTACAACTGATTGCTTACCACTAGTTGAATAAGTTAAATCATAGTAATTGTTTTCTTTTAAATATTGCCCAAATACTAAATTGGAAATACCAAAAGAAAACACAAAAAGTACTGCTATTCTAAATTTCATTTAAAGCAATTTATTTAAAAAAACTTTTTAATATAGGAATTTCTTTTCTATGTTTCCATGCCAACCAAGCACTACCTATAAAAACTACAAGTGCTAAATAAAACAGAGTTCCACCATCACCTTTTACTTCAATTCCTAAAACGGTAAAATGCGACATCAATGCC
>CAMCJW010000103.1 GCA_945875195.1 Chitinophaga pinensis
TTGCATACAACTTCTTCTTTACCAAAATCTATAGCATTTGCAGATAGAATGTACTACTTAATAGGCAAGTATAAACTCCCCTTAAAAGTTATTGTAAAGAACCCGGGCGAACCAAACACAGATCACCAAACCTTTTGGGAAAGGGGCATTCCAGCCGTTGGGTTAACTGAAGATTACGACAATGACTTTAATCCCCATTGGCATTTGTACTCAGATAGCATTGAAAACATCCACCAAAACTATTTTGTGAGTATGAGCAAATTGGCAATTATAGCCTTGTGTGAGTTTAGTTTTGAAGGAATTACAGGTATTGAAAATAAATCCAATATCACAACACTAACTGCATTTCCCAATCCTGCAAAAGGCAAAGTGACCATTAATGGGAAGTATTTGAATGATGTAAATAGCGTGAAATTACAATCAGTAACTGGCCCAGAAATTATGCTGCCCTTTCAATGCTCAAATAATTCTTTGGAAATTATTTTGCCAAACAACCTACCTCCTAGCATTTACTTTATATCAATTTTTGGTTCGAACCAAACCTTTTTACCATTGAAATTACTGGTTGAATAACTGGATGTAAATAAAAAAAGGCTGCAAACACCTTGATTTTTTTACCATGTGTTTGCAACCTTTCATCTTTTGAATTTTAATTACTATTCTGTAGGAGGTGTTTCTTCTTCATCCTCTGCATCGTCCTCTTCCTCAGTTTCGTCTTCAATAATTTCTGGTTCAACCTCTTCTATTTCTTTGTCGGTGCCAGCAATTACCTCAAATCCTTCTACTATTTCACCATCCTCTGCCTCCGGATCTCCTTCACCCTCCTCTTCTCCAGGAATATAGTTGATTTTTGCAACACTGGCAATTTCATCTTTGCCACCAATATTGATTAAACGAACACCTTGAGTTACTCTACCTAAAACTCTCAATGAACTTACGCTTAAGCGAATGGTGATACCACTCTTGTTGATAATCATGATATCATTGGTATCATCTACATCCTTAATGGAAACTAATTTACCGGTTTTTTCGGTCACATTCATGGCCATAACGCCCTTACCACCACGTTTGGTTATACGGTATGCTTCAACCTCTGTGCGTTTACCCATTCCATTTTCGCTCACCACCAAAACATTGGTAACCTTAGGATCTTCAATTGAAACCATGCCAATTACTTCATCGCCATCAGCTAATCTAATTGCGCGAACTCCAGTTGCACTTCTTCCCATTGGTCTAACGCCACTTTCGTTGAAACGAATAGCCTTACCTTCTCTGCTTGCGATAATGATTTCACTGGTGCCATTTGTTAATCTTGCTTCAACCAAAGTATCCCCTTCACGAACGTTCATTGAGTTGATACCATTGGCTCTTGGTCGGCTGTAAGCTTCTAAAGTAGTTTTCTTGATTGTTCCTTTTTGAGTAACCATAATTACATTATAGGTATTCAAATAATCAGGATCACTCAGTGATTTTACATTTAAGAAAGCTTTTACTTTATCTTCAACAGGGATATTGATAAGGTTTTGAATGGCTCTTCCTTTGCTGGTTTTCTCTCCTTCTGGAATTTCAAATACACGTAACCAGAAGCATCTACCTTGTTCTGTAAATAGTAACAAGTAATTGTGGTTTGTTGCCATAAAAATATGCTCAACAAAATCTTCCTGACGTTTCGCAACTCCCCTACTTCCTCTTCCACCGCGTGCTTGGGTGCGGTATTCATTTAGGCTAGTACGTTTCATGTAACCCAAATGAGAAATAGTAATAACCACTTCATCGTCTGGAATTAAATCTTCCATACTCATTTCATTGCCAACCATTTCAATCACACTTCTGCGGGTGTCGCCATACTTGTCTTTCATTTCAATTAACTCATCCTTGATAATTTGCATACGAAGGGTTTCGTTTGAAAGAATTTCTTGCAACCTGGCAATCAATTCCATGATTTGGGTGTATTCTTCTTTGATTTTATCGCGCTCTAGACCTGTTAAACGCTGTAAACGCATGTCTAGAATTGCTTTTGCTTGGATGTCGGACAATTTAAAATTCTCCATTAAGCCATTTTTGGCTTCATCTGGTGTGCGTGATTTACGGATTAAGGCAATTACTTCATCTAAATGGTCTAAAGCAATTAATAGGCCCTCTAAAATATGTGCACGTTTTTGCGCTTCTTCTAAATCAAATTGTGTTCTGCGCACTACCACTACATGGCGGTGATCCACAAAATGAACAATCAAATCTTTGAGGTTAAGCATCTCTGGGCGACCTTTAACCAAAGCAACGTTATTAACACTAAATGAGGTTTGTAGTTGAGAGTATTTAAACAATTTATTTAATACCACATTTGGCACACAATCACGTTTGAGATCGAATACCATTCTCATTCCTTCTCTATCACTCTCATCTCTTACATCACTAATTCCTTCAATAACCTTCTCATTTACCAAATCAGCAATTTGCTTGATCAAGGTAGCTTTGTTAACTTGGTAAGGAATTTCACTAACCACAATTTGGTCTTTTCCGGTTTTTGAAGTTTCGAAACCAGCTTTTGCGCGCATCACAATTCTACCGCGACCAGTTTCTAAAGCTTGTTTAACACCTTCATAACCATAAATGATACCTCCAGTTGGAAAATCTGGAGCTTTAATGTATTTCATTAATTCCGGAATAGTGATTTCTCTGTTGTCTATATAAGCAACAATACCATCCACACACTCAGATAAGTTGTGAGGAGCCATATTGGTGGCCATACCTACGGCAATACCAGAAGCGCCATTCATCAATAAGTTTGGCACTTTTGATGGAAGAACACTAGGTTCAGTTAAACTATCATCAAAGTTAGGTCTAAAATCAACTGTATTTTTATCGATATCAACCAAAAGCTCTTCAGCCATTTTGCGCAATCTTGCCTCAGTATAACGCATTGCTGCTGGTGGATCACCATCAACTGAACCAAAGTTACCTTGGCCATCAACCAACATATAACGCATGTTCCACTCTTGAGCCATACGCACCATTGCATCGTAAACAGAGGTATCTCCGTGTGGATGATACTTTCCTAAAACTTCTCCTACAATACGAGCTGATTTTTTGTGGGCTCTGTTTGATGCCAAACCAAGCTCTGTCATACCATATAAAACACGGCGGTGAACAGGCTTAAGTCCATCACGTACATCAGGCAATGCCCTACTAACAATAACCGACATCGAATAATCGATGTAAGCGGTCTTCATTTCATCTTCGATGTTAATCTGTATAATTCTATCTTCTGCCATAATCTTGATTTAAATACTTGATTTATAATACATGTAAGCTAATGTAGGTTTTTAAGGCCAAAGCCATTGCAAAATCCAACCACCCTCTTGTATTACAAATCATTGCAAAATATACTATTTTGAGGGATTTTATGGCATAAAATTCCCACAAAAAAAAGATAGTTTGTGGATAAGAAATTGTTCTTGTTTTTCTCTTACTTTTGAAACTATATGTTAAAGAAAATAAATATCCTTTTTTTAGTTCTCGTTTTGAACCTAAATATCTCAACACTATTGGCTAATCGCGTTGATTCTATTGATATTATTCATTACAATATTGAAACAAATTTGCGCAATATAAGCGGCAAGCAAATATTAGGTTCTGCCACACTTGTTGCTTTGGTTAAATTTGACCAAACAAAATCACTGGTGCTCGACCTATTAAAATTAACAGTTGGCTCAGTTCAATGCAATGGAAATACTACTATTTTTTCTCAAACAGATTCTACGCTTCATCTGCGTTTGGGTCAAACCTATAAAATTGGTGATACCTTAAGAATTAGCATTGAATATGCCGGTGCACCAAAACTTGATGCCCGTTGGGGAGGCTTTTATTTTAGCGGAAATTACGCTTATAACATGGGAGTTGGCATGGCAAGTAATCCCGTTAATTTTGGCAGGTGTTGGTATCCATGCATAGATAATTTTACTGATAAAGCTACCTATGAATTTCATATAACAACCGACTCAGGATACATGGCAGTTTGTAATGGCATTCAATCTCCGGTTACTCCTGCTGCTAATAACGGCCTCACTTGGCATTGGCGTTTGGGTCAGGAAATACCAACCTATATTGCCAACGTTGCGGTGAGTAAATATGTTTTGGTGAACCAAGTGTACCAAGGAATGAAAAGAAATATTCCAATAACGCTTGCAGTTGAAGCTAAAGATACCAGTAATGTAAAAGCATCTTTTGCCAAATTGAACAATGCTTTGCAGTGTTTTGAAGATAAGTTTGGTCCTTACGAATTTGATAGAATTGGCTATGTTGGTGTGCCTTTTACATCAGGTGCCATGGAGCATGCAGGCAATATCTCCTATCCTTTGTATGCCATTGATGGCTCTAGCACTTATGAAACTTTGATGGCCCATGAGCTTTCACATCATTGGTTTGGAAACTTAGTTACAACAAGTACCGCCGGAGATATGTGGCTCAACGAAGGTTGGGCAAGTTATTGCGAGGCCATTTTTTTAGAGTGTGTTTATGGAAGAGAGGCTTATGACAACAAAATTAATAGCGAATTATTTGAAGTGCTTCGTTGGGCTCATGTGAGAGATGGCGGTTATTTGCCTGTATCAGGCGTGCCATTGGCTCAAACCTATGGTACGCATGTGTATACCAAGGGCAGTTTAATGGCGCATAGCTTGAGAATGCTGGTTAATAATGACACTGCATTTTTTAATACTTGTAAATCTTATATAGCTAAATACCGTTTTAAAACTGCTTCTAGTGCAGATTTGCAAAGCCATTTTAAAGGCCGGTTTGGTTCAGAAATTGATGCCTTTTTTGATTCATATATTTATGATAAAGGGCATTTAGATTTACAAATAAAGGAAGTAACAGGTGAGGATATGGCTATTACAATTAAGGCGCAATGTATGTCGAGACATAAAAGTGTAATATCAAGTGATTTAAAAATTCAAACATTCGTTACAATTACTAATAATGATGGAGTGTCCAAGATAATACCCGTAAATTTTAACAGGGTTTTAGATGGTAGTTATTATGGCTTGTTTCCAATTATTGGTAATAAAAGACAAGCTACAATTGGAGAAGTCACTGGAACAATGTTGGGAACCACAACTCAAAAAGCATGGGTGAAAGGGAATAATTTACAGACATTTTCAAACGTTTTACTCTCATTCACCCCCAAAATGAACCCGGACTCTTCCTTCGTTTTAATTCAACATCATTTTGCGACACCATGGCAAGAAGCAAAGTTTTACCCAAAAGGAATAAGGATTTCATCGGAGAGGTATTGGAATGTTGATGGAAATTGGAACCCAAATTTCAAAGCTACAGCCTTTTTTAACTATGATGGCACCACCAATAGCAAGAGTTCTGGGCATCTCGACAATGAACTGATAACTGGAACAGAAGATAGCCTGGTTTTACTATACAGACCAAGTGCCCAATCTCCATTTGCGGTTGAAACTGATTTAACATTTCAACCAGGGGGCAGCAAAACGGATAAAACAGGAAGATTTTGGATAAATAACCTCAAGAAAGGCGATTATGTTTTTGGCTATAGAGATATTGCTGCATCGGTAAACAAAATTGAAGAAGACCCAAGAGTCATCAAGTTGTATCCAAACCCAAGCGATGGCCATTTTACTGTTGAGTTTCCTGCCAACCATGCCTCAGGAACCATACAGGTAATTGATATGAAAGGCACTCTTGTTTTTGAATCTAAGTTTAATAAGAACGAAAAGGAATTAAAAATGAATAGCTCTTCTTGGAATGATGGAAACTATGTTTTGATTTTTGAAGATTTGAATGGTAAAATAACAAAGAACTTCATTGTTAAATAAGATGGAGAAAGCGCCAGTTTCTGCAATCCGTTTGCTTCGTATTACCGATGGTATTGAAGAATACAAGGAAGACCTATTGGCTGTTGAAGAACCATTGGAGATAAGGTTGGGATTTGGTGAAATAGGCAATAGGCAGCAACAGAGAATATCTGTTACTATGCGCACTCCTGGCAATGATTTTGAATTGGCTTTGGGTTTTTTATTTACTGAAGGGATCATAAAAAATGTATCCGACATTGCAAGCATAAAATATTGCACCGATTTAAATACCAAAGAAAATGAGTTCAATGTGGTGCGTGTTGAACTCAATGAAAATATTGATTTTGATGCACCCTCATTACAAAGAAATTTTTACACAACTTCTAGTTGTGGGGTATGTGGCAAAGCTAGTATTGATGCTGTTTTTCAGCATTGCGACAAGCTTATTAATACAGAAGAAAAGTTGGCTACTTCTACCCTACTTGACTTACCAAAAATACTTAGAAACAAACAACAGGTTTTTACTTATACAGGAGGCATACATGCTTGTGCATTGTTTAATTTTAAGGGAGAATTATTATATAGCAGAGAAGATGTGGGCAGGCACAATGCACTCGATAAATTAATTGGCGCAAGTTTGGGTTCAAGCCAAAACAACTTTGATAACAGCGTTTTGTTATTAAGTGGAAGGGCGAGTTTTGAATTACTTCAAAAAGCGGCTATGGCTAAAATTCCAATTGTGGCAGCTATTGGCGCACCCTCAAGTTTAGCGGTTGACATTGCCAAAGAAGTTGGTATTACCTTAATTGGCTTTTTAAAAGAAAATAAGTTCAATATATATTGCGGCGAAGATAGAATCCGAATAGTAAAGTAAGTTTAAACCAACTCTTCTTCTTCTTCCTCCTCTTTGATTACCGTATCCTTTTCAATTCTTAGGTTATCTATGATAAAGGCTTGTCTATCCATGGTGTTTTTACCCATGTAATACTCCAACATTTTTTGTATTGGCATATCTGGTGTAAGCAATACAGGCTGCAAACGCATGTCTTCGCCAATAAACAAACCAAACTCATCTGGCGAAATTTCACCTAAACCCTTAAACCTTGTTATCTCTGGCCTTACACCTAACTGCCTGATGGCATCATGCCTTTCTTGGTCGGTATAGCAATAAATTGTTTTTTGCTTGTTCCTAACCCTAAACAAAGGTGTTTCCAGGATATAAATATGGCCATTCTTCGCCAAATCAGGGAAAAATTGCAAGAAGAAAGTGAGTAAGAGTAAACGAATGTGCATGCCATCTACGTCTGCATCTGTGGCCACTACAATTCTGTTATACCTGAGGTCTTCAATGCTTTCTTCAATATTTAGTGCATGTTGTAACAGGTTAAACTCTTCGTTTTCGTATACAATTTTCTTAGTTAGCCCATAGCTATTTAATGGCTTACCACGCAAACTAAATACAGCTTGTAACTCAACATTTCTACTTTTAGTGATTGAACCACTTGCCGAATCCCCTTCGGTAATAAACAAGGTTGTTTCAAACCTGCGTTCATCTTTACCTTCATTGTAATGCAACTTACAATCGCGGAGTTTTTTATTGTGCAAGTTGGCCTTCTTTGCCCTATCGTTGGCAAGCTTTTTAATACCAGCCATTTCCTTGCGCTCACGTTCACTCTGGTTGATCCTACGCAAAAGCGCGTCGGCAGCTTCTGGGTGTTTGTGTAAGAAATCATCCAAACTCTTCTTAAGGAAGTCCATCACAAACTGCTTAACCGAAGGTGATTCGGTAGGTGCCATATTTTGGGAACCCAATTTGGTTTTGGTTTGACTTTCAAAAACAGGCTCTTGAACCCTTATACTCACTGCGGCAATGATGCTCGCACGTATGTCTGCTAGATCAAAATCTTTTTTATAAAAATCTCTTACGGTTTTAGCAAATGCCTCACGAAACGCATTTAAGTGCGTTCCACCTTGAGTAGTATGTTGGCCATTCACAAAACTGTAGTATTCCTCACCATATTGGTTTTCGTGGGTAATTGCAACTTCAATGTCCTCACCTCTTAAGTGAATAATTGGATATCGAAGCGCTTCTTCGTTGGTTTTTCTTTTCAGTAAATCCAACAAGCCATCTTTAGAAAAGAACTTTTTATCGTTGAACCAAATAGTTAGGCCAGCGTTTAGGTATACATAATTCCAAAGCATGTTATCAATGTATTCATTGATGTATTTAAAATGCTTAAAAATGGTGTCATCCGCAATAAATGTAATGGCTGTTCCATTAGGCTCAATGGTATCCTGAAGTTTATGATCTTTGGCTAAATGTCCTTTTTCAAATTCTGCAATTTTGGTTTTACCATCTCTAAATGATTGGGCTTTAAAATTTGCCGAAAGTGCATTTACAGCCTTGGTTCCAACTCCATTTAAACCAACCGATTTTTTAAAGGCAGAAGAATCATATTTACCCCCAGTATTGATTTGAGATACGCATTCAATAACCTTTCCTAATGGAATACCCCTACCATAATCCCTGATAAAGGCCTTGTTTTCGGTAATCTTGATGTCAATTTGCCTGCCATTTCCCATTACAAATTCATCGATGGAGTTATCTATTATCTCCTTTAGTAAGATGTAAATTCCATCATCCATGGCACTTCCATCCCCCAATTTACCAATATACATACCAGGTCTGAGCCTAATATGCTCACGCCAATCTAACGACCGTATACTGCTTTCATCGTAATTTACTATTTCCTCTGCCATACCCTATTTTGAAGATGCTAAGATAAGCACTCTTGTATTATTGTAATTAGTTGGTTTTGCACAATGGTGTGGAAAATTAGTGAAATTGAGTACATGTACCACCACAATTTGATTGAGGAAGGTTTTTTCAAAAAGGCTACCAAACGCATATTATGGGGAAATGGGAACTATAAAATTTTTTAGCTCAAAAATATAATGTCGACATATAAAATTATAAATAGTCAATCATTTTCAAACAATTTGGTGTAATTCTTCAAACAAAAAAAACCCGAAACAAAATTGCTTCGGGTTTTCCTAAAAAAATACCTTTGATTATCTGATGGCAGCACCAAATAGTGGGTTATTGAAGAACTTAACAAATTCAATATCATCTTTTGCCATGGTTCTAACTTCAGCATTTTTAGCTACAGCTTGAGCCAAATTAGTTGTACAAACATCTTGGTTATTCATTCTTGCACCGCAAATGGCACGCAAATAATAGTGTTCCCAAGATAATTCATCAGGATTAATGTTATCGATGGTAGTTTTTGCGCCATTTGCATCGCCATTCAATAATTGCGCTAAAGCTGAATTGAAATCAGATTTACCGCTTTTTCCAAAATTACTCACTGCTGAGGCATAGTTTCCAGATTTTACG